>CAURFY010000133.1:0-6739 GCA_963524115.1 uncultured Bacillus sp. | reverse complement strand
CTTTTGTTCCTTCCAGCCATGCCTTTAATTTATCTACCTGCTCAGATTGAATACCTTGACTAGGAGTCAACAAATAAAAGGCATTTTCAAAAAGGATAGGTTTAGCTGCTGTTACTCCACTTTTGTGGGAACCCGCCATCGGGTGTCCTCCGATAAAAGTAATTCCTTTTTCGGTGAGACAGGTTGCAGTTTGAACTATTTTTGTTTTCGTACTACCGGCATCCGTAATGATAACATCTTTTTTTAATGACATACTAGCAAGAGATCGAATGATTTTTTCAGCCTGGATTACTGGCGTTGCAATGATAATTAAGTCTGCCAATTTTACACCAAGACTAAATTCATCTACCGTTTCGTCTACGACCCCAAGCATTTTTGCAAGTTTTCTTTGTTTCTCATTTACATCATACCCGATAACAACACAATCTTTATGTGTATGTTTAATAGAAAGAGCCAGGGATCCACCAATCAGCCCTAGCCCTCTCACAAATACATTGCCGCGCAAACGACCACCCCACTATTATTACATTTTATCAGAGGTCGTCTTAACTTGAAGAAGTTGATTCATTTCCGCAAGAACACCCTCATTTTGCTCTCTTGAGCCAACAGTAATTCTAACAGATGTAGGAAATCCTAGTGCCTTTCCAGAACGAACAATAAAGCCTCTTTCCATTAAATACTGAAAGACTTCGTTTGCGTCCATTTTAAAATCAATTAAGATAAAATTCCCTTGTGATGGAAAATAGTCTACTTGCTCTTCCTGACAGACCTGATAGACCTGCTCAAGACCGGCACGATTTTTTTGTTTACAATCGTCGATAAACATTTGATCTTCTATAGCAGCTGCTGCAGCAATTTGCCCAAATGTATTCACGTTAAAAGGCTCTCTTACAGGTTCTAATGCTTTAATCACAGCTGGATTTGCCACACCGTATCCAACCCTTAGGCTAGCCAATCCGTATATTTTGGAAAAAGTTCTAAGAACGATTAAGTTTTTATAGGTGTCAACAAGCTTGACCGAATCCACATAGTCTTCTGCTGTGACGTATTCGAAATAAGCTTCATCAAAAACAACCAGAACATCCTGCGGAACTTGCTTAAGAAAGCTAACAAGTTTTTCCCCATTAATATACGTTCCTGTCGGATTATTTGGACTACAAACCCAAACCACTTTTGTTTTTTGATCAATTGCCTTTAACATGCTGTCTAAATCATGGTCACCATTTTCCAATGGGATTTCACGAACTTCTGCCCCTTCAATTACCGCATTATGCTTGTATTGTGAAAACGTTGGAGCTGCCATTACAGTATTTGAATCTGGCGTTAACAATGAACGCGAAATAATTTGGATGATATTATCAGAACCATTTCCAAAAATAAGTTGTTCAGGCCCAACTTGTAAATGTTTAGAAACAGTCTCTCTCAAATTCGTTGCATGTCCATCACAATATATTTCTAAAGACTTTACAGCATTTTGAAGAGCACTAATAACGTGTTTTGAACTACCATATGGATTTTCATTAGAAGCGAGCTTAACAATTTTTTCTAATCCGAATTGCTTTTTAACTTCGGCAATTGATCTCCCCGGTTGATATGGGTGCAAATCCAGTATTTGTTCTTTCCATTTCATTTTTTTCACCTCATATAACAATCTATTTTTCCTAGAGCTTTTTCGCAAAGATTGCAGTTATTCGAACGTATTTCCTCACCCGGATTCATGAAAGTTGTGGGCATATTTTAATTATCAGTGCTTGGAAGTATGTAAATCAGGTCTTAATACTTCAGCACCATCTAAATAGGTATGAATGATTTCTTCTTGAACCCTAATTGTATTAACGTGCATCATCACTCTTATACATTTTTTTAATCCATTAGGTACTGGAATCTCATTCATACACATCACTGGAACGTATGTCCATCCCTCTATCAGCCGTACCGCCTTTGCAGGGAAGGTAGAACTGATATCTTCCGTAACCGAGATAAATATAGAGGCTACATCATTTGAAGAAATCTGATTTTCTTGAATCATTTGCCTAACTAATCTTTCTGTAGCAGAGACAATTTCCCCTTCATTGTCTTCTTTAACGGTGATAGCTCCTCTCACCCCTCGAATCATTCAAATTACCCCCTTGTTTCTAAAAATCAATCATACTTTTTAATAACATATCATCTGAGACTTCATACATTTTTGCTTTCCCAACCCGATCTAACAAAACGAAACGCACCTTTTGACCAACAGACTTTTTGTCTTGTTTCATTCTGCTAAGTAGATGCTCATGAGACAATCCATCAGGTAAAGTGACTTGATAACCTAATCTTTCGAGCCATGATGTGAATTCATCCTCATTAAAAACTAACCCTGTCATTTGTTTACTTAATTTCAAGGCATATACCATCCCGATGATAACGGCTTCGCCATGACTGATTACACCGTATCCACACTCTGCTTCAATGGCATGGCCCAGTGTGTGTCCAAAATTCAAAAAGGCTCTAACCCCAGTTTCTTTCTCATCTTCAGTAACAATTGAACCCTTAATTTCAATTCCCCGTACTAATGCACGTTGAAGATTGTCACCTGCTAAATCGTTTATATCCTCTATATTCAAGCGAATCCAATCATAAAAGGCTGGATCTTGAATTAATGCATGTTTGATAATTTCGGCAAAACCAGACCTCTTCTCTTTAATTGGAAGAGAACTTAAAAAATTCAAGTCATAAAATACTGCCTCTGGTTGATGAAAAGCACCAATCATATTTTTCCCGAGCGGATGATTTATGGCTACTTTCCCTCCAACAGCACTATCATGAGCGAGGATTGTCGTAGGTACTTGAATAAACGGGATTCCTCGCATATAACTTGCCGCTACAAACCCTGACAAATCTCCTACTACTCCACCGCCAAAGGAGATGATTAAAGATTTACGATCTAATTTTTGTTCCAATGCATAGGTTAAGCAATCATAATAAACCTCAAATGTTTTAGCAGTTTCTCCACTTGGAACTAGAAAACAAGCTGTCTCTAAATCAGACAGCTCAGCTTTTAGTTTAGATAAATAAAGGTTTCCTACTGTTTGATCGGTTATGATTAATATGGAAGAAACATCAGGTAAGTTTTCTTTTATAAAGGTTTGCAGATTTGAGGTAACACCCGAACCAATATAAACGGAATATTGTTTTGATTTGGTTTGGATCTGTACGGTTTCCATTAAAAATTCCTCGCATATTCTCGATACTGATGAACTTGTTCAGCAAGAGTATCAAAACGATCGGAATAAAATTGATCAACGATTGCTGCCGCCAACTCCCATGCAACAGCACTTTCTGCTACTACAGCCGCAGCAGGAACTGCACAACTATCGGAACGTTCAATACTAGCAGAAAAAGGTTCTTTTGTTTCAATATCAACACTTTGTAAAGGCTTATACAAGGTTGGAATAGGTTTCATAACCCCTCTTACAACAATCGGCATTCCTGTCGTCATTCCACCCTCAAAGCCACCAAGTCTGTTTGTTTTTCGGGAATATCCAGTTTCTTTGTCCCAAATAATTTCATCATGAACTTCGCTACCTGGTTTTCTTGCTGCTTCAAATCCAATTCCAAACTCTACGCCTTTAAATGCGTTAATACTGATGATTGCCGTAGCAACTTTGGCATCTAATTTGCGGTCATAGTGAACATAACTTCCTACACCTGATGGCATTCCTTCTACAATTACCTCAACTACTCCGCCGATTGAATCACCATTTTGTTTGGCATCATCAATTGCATCCATCATTTTTTTCTCAGCGACCGGGTCGATACAACGAACAGGTGAGTTCTCAGTTTTTTCGACCAACTCGGCAATAGATTGATAGTGGGTTTCAGCTGCTTTAACTCCACCGATTTCAATTACATGCGATGCAATCTCGATTCCTAGTAAAGATAGAAGTTTTTTGGCAACAGCCCCAGCAGCAACCCTAACGGTAGTTTCTCTGGCCGAAGATCTTTCCAAAACATTTCTCATATCTCGGTGACCATATTTCAGAGCCCCATTTAAATCAGCATGTCCTGGTCTCGGTCTAGAAATCTTCCTTTTCACATCATTTTCATCATCCTGGTCCAATGGTGCTTGCCCCATTATGGTTGTCCAATGCTTCCAGTCATTATTTTCAACAACTAGTGCAATAGGCGAACCAAGTGTTAATCCATGTCGTACTCCTGCCATAATTTCAGCAGTATCCTTTTCAATTTGCATTCTGCGGCCTCTTCCATGGCCTTTTTGTCTCCGATGCAGTTGATCATTTATATCTTCTGCAACTAGGGGCATCCCAGCAGGAATACCTTCTATAATGGTAGTTAATTGGGGACCATGCGATTCCCCGGCTGTCAAATATCTCATTATTCTTTCCTCCTTCAACTCATTAAAGGATTATGGATTATGTCTCAATATAACACACGCATCCTAAAATAAAAATAGTAAAAGTTTAAAAATTGCAAAATTAAATATCACGATAGTTTTTATTTTATCATGACCCACGGATCCTGTAAAAACCAACACACCATACACATACCTGGAAACGGATACAAAAAAAGCACCTGCAATAACGACAAGTGCTTTAGTAGAAAATATTTAATAAATCCACCCATTTACTAACTTACTGTACTCAACTAACTCAGTCTCTTTGAAGAATAATCCAATTTCACGGACTGCACTTTCTGGTGAATCTGAGCCATGGATAATATTTTTACCAACAGTTACCCCGAAATCGCCACGAATCGTTCCTGGAAGAGCATCTTTAGGGTTTGTTGCACCCATCATAAGGCGAGCAGTAGAAATTACATTTTCACCTTGCCACACCATTGCAAACACTGGGCCTGATGTAATGAAATCAACTAACTCTCCAAAAAAAGGACGTTCCTTATGTTCTCCATAATGCTGCTGCGCAAGTTCCGTTGGAATGCTCATCAGTTTTGCTCCAGCTAGTTGGAAACCTTTTTTCTCAAAACGTGAAACAATTTCACCGATTAAATTACGTTGAACTCCATCAGGTTTTACCATTAAAAAAGTCTTTTCCATATACTCCACTCCTAAAATCTTATGTATAGTGGACCGCCAGTTTGTAGCAGTCCATGAAAATATTAACACTGTTTTCGGAATTTCGCAAATTTTAGAATTTTCGTTTTCCGATATACAACGCTATTTCACGTAAGCCTTTCTTGGCTTTGTTTTGAGGGAGTTCTTCAAGAATGGCAAGTGCTTTATCTAAATAGCGGTCGCTTAATGCTAGGGAGCGTTCAATGGCATCAGAGTTATTTACTAGATGAATAATATGATCAATTTCACTCCGCCCCGTTTGCTCATTAACCTTAACGATCTTTTGTTTAATCTGCGGATCCTCCATTGCATAAAGTGCAGGTAGTGTAATATTTCCTTGTATCAAATCTCCACCAGCTGGTTTACCAAGTTCTTTTTCTGTAGAAGTGAAATCTAATACATCGTCCGTAATTTGGAATGACATCCCAACATAATATCCAAATCGGTACAATTTTTTATGGATTTCTGCTTCAACATTTGATGCAACAGCACCTAACTGGCAACTTGCTGCAATAAGTAAAGCAGTCTTCCTTTTAATCCTTCGCATATAATCTCTCATATTTTGATCGTATCGATATTTATCCTTAATTTGCTCGATCTCACCAAGACATAATTCAACCATTGTGTTTGATAAAATTTTATGTGCCAATGGATTATTTATGTTGGTCATGAGCTCCAACGCCCGGGCAAAAATATAGTCACCCGTATACATCGCAATCCGATTGTCCCACTTAGCCTTTATGGTAGGCTTGCCCCGTCTCAGTTCTGCATCGTCAATGACATCATCATGCACTAAACTGGCCGTATGTATAAGTTCTAAAGTAACTGCAACATTTTTGATTACGTTAATATCATAGTCACCGAACCTCCCTGCAAGTAAAACAAAAACTGGGCGAATTCTTTTTCCCCCGGCTTTTAGTAGGTGCAAGGATGCTTGACGTAATAAAGGAGCTTGTGTGTTCATGGTCTCCTCAAGCTCTTTTTCAATGACATTGATATCCGCATTCAAAAATGAATACATCATTTTAAATTTCATTTTGTATCCACCCAGCTTTGAATCTATCTATTTTTCGTTGCAATTTTTTAACTTAAGCAATGAATTTACTTCTTACCTTTATTTCTTTTTCCCAATATGACATGCAGCTACTCCACCACTGTATGGTTTAAAAAGAACGTCGACAAAACCGGCATCTTCGAACATCTTTTTTAACTCTCTCATTCCTGGAAAATCACGTGCGGACTCTTGAAGCCAAGAGTATTCTTTATAGCTTTTCGCAAGAATTCTCCCAAATATCGGCATGATAAATCTAAAGTAAAAGTAGTAAAGCTGTTTAAAACCAAACATCGTTGGTTGAGAAGTTTCTAGACAAACAGCTATTCCACCAGGCTTTAATACCCGATTCATTTCTTTTAATACCTGCAAATAGTCAGGAACATTTCTTAGTCCAAATCCAATGGTTACATAGTCAAAGTGATTATCTTCAAATGGTAACTCCATCGCGTTTCCATGAATCAGTGTTACATTGTCCAACTTGAGTTCATTAACTTTATCCTGCCCAATCTTTAACATATTCTTACTAAAATCAAGACCAACTACTTCACCCGTTGATCCAACTGCATCAGCCATAGCGATTGTCCAATCAGCTGTACCACAACATACATCAA
>CAURFY010000132.1:0-6800 GCA_963524115.1 uncultured Bacillus sp. | reverse complement strand
CAACGAGTGTCTTTATTGCTACCATTATTGGCTCTCAAATACCTGATATTGATACTGTCTTAAAGTTGAAGAATAATGCTGTCTATATTCGCAACCATAGAGGAGTTACCCATTCCATTCCAGCAGTATTATTATGGCCGCTAATCATCACTGCTTTCATCAATCCAATTTTCCCAGAGGCCAACCTACTTCACCTTTGGTTGTGGACCTTTTTGGCAGTTTTTCTCCACGTTTTTGTAGATATATTTAATGCATACGGTACGCAAGCATTACGACCGTTTTCTAGCAAGTGGCTTGCTTTAGGTGTTATCAACACGTTTGATCCATTTATTTTCGGTATTCATGTTGCTGGTTTATTATTTTGGTTGTTAGGTGCCAATCCTGGCTTTACCTTCTTGGGCATCTACGCTATCCTAGTCGCCTATTATATTATAAGGTATCAGGCGAAGCAAAAGGTGTTGTCTGAGGTAAAAAAAATCATTCCAGATTATACCGAAATCATTATTTCGCCAACCATGAAATTTAACCAGTGGCGATTGGCGATTATGAATAAACACCAATTTTTTGTGGGTAGGGCACGGAATAACCATGTGAATATATTAGATCAATTCAACCGAGTTCCTGTACCAGATTCTCCAGTTTTAGAAGCAGCAAAAATGGATAAAAACCTTTCTGCATTTCTTTCATTCTCTCCTGTTTATCGTTGGGAGATGGATGAGTACGACGAATCTTATGAAGTTAGGTTTATTGATCTTCGCTACAGGAGCAAAGATCATTATCCATTTGTTGCAGTTGTTCAATTAGATTTAAAGCTAAACATTATCAATTCCTATACAGGATGGATTTTTAGTGAAGAAAAACTTAGAAAAAAATTAGATGTACTACCTAGTTAAATTGATAACAGGAAGATTTCAAAAAAACAATTCAAACCGACCCAATATTTAAAGCGATGCTATTTAGCATCGCTTTATTTTAATGGATAATTTTCGGGTTCTCAGATAGATAATCCTTATATCTTGGATTTTGGGCGACAAAATCATGTAGCTTATCTCCATAAAGTTCAATCCATTGTTTGACAATTCTTTCTGTAGTTGATCTACCCATGTATTCTCTGCCTGACTTGGCACGGGTTGTTTCAAAGTCTTCCCACAAAAGTTCAACCCAAGTTATTGCTTGATCGTATGAAATTTGACTATTTTTTTCTAGCAAGTAGTCTGCAAGCCGTTGATGATATTCATTCATTTTTCGGTACCCCATTTCCAATGATTTAATAGCAGTTTCAAACATACCATTCGTGTTTAAGTCAAATACTATAGGCACGTGTGAAGCTAATGTGTACGTGCATTTGTTTAGCACGTTTCCTAAATCGTTTGTGGAGGAGATTAAATGCGGAATAAAGTACAGGGATTCCCAAACCAAAATAATAATAAGTTTGAAGGAAAACCCCAGCCAAGTGCAGATTATGCTTCAAAAAGAGCTGATGGAACAACTAACACTCACCCTCAAGAACGAATGAATGCCTCGAGCCATCAAGAAAGCAACACAACAGACTTTTTAAAATAGTAAAGCGCAAGTAATTGGAAAAAATGAAGTTCAGGACTGACTTATCAGTCTCGGGCTTCATTTTTCAGCATTGAAATTGGTAAAGCTTCTTCCTTGCCTTCACCATTTAATCGGTATCCCCAAGCAAATACACCATTCAAATATTCCACTTTAAAATAAGCACCTGGGTCACCGATAATTCCATATATCTCACCAGGTAAAAAATCAACCGGATTAAGTAAATAGGCTTTTGCCATGACAACCTTTCTTTCTAAAACTGCATATTCATTCACCATACCCAGTTGTTCAGCTTTTTTTGCCTTTTCGTTTAAAGTGGCAATTTCCTGCTTTAATTCGAATTCAGTCAAGTCACTATAACGTTTTTCCTGTTGCATTTCCCCCACCCCAAAGTTTTTATTCTATATTTTCAGTATAGAGAATTTGTGTGAATAAATAAAGAACACTGTACTAGAATAGCAAATGTTCACATTTTCATTCTTGATTTTCAATTTCAGATAAGAATTGATCAATTTGGTCAATCGAAAATCCCTTACGATATAACGTTTGTTTAATTTTTTGTGAAAACTCATAACCTGAATACAGTTTATATTTTTGAACTAGTTTAGCACCTTGTTTTCTTAACGCCTCCATCTCTTCGTTTTGATCCTTATTAACATCGACATGGCTGTTCGCTTCTTTGATGATTTCAAAGGAATAACCTTTTCTAACCAGCATTTGTTCAGCCTTTTGTTTTGCAATCTTAGCTGATTCTCTAGTGTTTTTTTGTAAGTATTTATTTAAGAGTGTGATTGCTTTTTCTAACTGCATATCAAATGGGTATTCTAATATGGCTTTTTCAATTAAGGAATCATTAATTCCCTTTTCCTTCAACTCCTGCTTAATCACATTAGACCCTTTATCGGTAGTATTCATTTGGGTCCGCACAAAAGCAATGGAAAATTCCTGATCATTCAGGAATTGATGATAATATAGCTTATGAATAACTTCATTCACAATCGGTTCAGCAAATTCCCTTTTCTGAAGTTGCTGCCTTACTTCAAATTCAGACCTCATTCTTGTGGCCAGGTATTGAACAGCTTGCCCATATGCCTTCCGTATATCGTCTTGGAAAAGGATTTCCATGAGAGCAAAATCATCAAGTTCCATCCCCTTTTTTAATTGATGTTTTATCAATACATCTTCATCAACACTGAAGGCATATTTTTCACCATCTCCAGCATCAGTAAAAATATTGTAGCGGTCCTTCAACTTCTTTTGAACGGTAATTTTCGTAATAACTGGCATCCATGTCACCTCAATTTAAATGTACCATATTTAATGAAAAAATCCTGATTAGGGTATTGATCTTTTTTTATAGGGAAAAATGGAAACTGTGTTCAAAAATCAAAAAGTCCCATATTGAAAGGATGAATTTTAATGGAAAAGAAGAAACGAGAAAAAATGAGAACAACATTATCAAGTGCCCAAGAGGTTAACTATCAACGCGAATTTAAAATGGCAGATCGTGCTGGCGGTTTCACAGAAAAACGTCCAAGACATTAAGAAAAGTGGGAGCAGCTTGTTATTATTCCCATTCATAGCGAGCCCTCTTTCAACACAAAATAAATTAGGAAACAGATACGTTTCTTATTTTATTGACGAAAGGGTGTATGACAAATGGGTCGAATGCATAGCCGCCATAAAACTCGTGATAGCAATAAAGGATCACTGCCACAGGTTCCGAAAAATTTAAAAAAGACGGATGGAATTGATGAAGAATTTTCACAAGAGGTTGCAGACCATGCAGACTTAGAAGCTCAAGCACGCGCTAACGCTGCTAATCAAAGAGTAAAGAAAAAAAACAAGTAACATAAATAACCGGGCATGTGCCCGGTCCTCTTTTTGTTTTCTTGATATATCCCCAATGACTTGTGCACATATTTATCCACAAATATGTGGATAATGTGGATAACATTGAAGAATACCTATTTATAAGGTTCTGGTTTTTTTATATGATGTGGATAAAAAAATGTGGATAACCTTAATTATCTGTTAATAATGTGGATAAGTTGATACATGTTTAATCCTTCAATATCCTGCGCGCTTCTAATAGTCTTTGTAAACCTGTTACTAATTCCACAATAAGAAAAACAACTGTCCAGATCTTCAAATGCGGTTGAAACAATACCATCAATGAAAATAATATGAATCCTTCTGTTCGTTCTGCTAACCCTGGTTGATAGTAAAATGATTTATAGCTGGTCTTTTGTGACACTGCACCAACTGTCAAAAAAACCGTCATCGTAATAATAATTGAAATCGCTAATAACAGAAGTAAAAATAATATGTCTGGATTTGGATGCCGAAGCGCTAATGCGATAATAATGCCCACTTCGACGATGCGATCAAACGTGACATCTAAAACTGTCCCCCACGAGGAGGAGCTTTTACTTTGTCTTGCCATACTCCCGTCAACCGCATCTAGGAATCCTGACATCCAAAGGACAATAACTCCCAAAATAGGTTTTTCACCATACACCAAGAAACTTGCCGATATTCCTATCAAGAAGGCAATCACGGTCACATGATCCGCTTTCAGACCTCTTTTAAGCAAAAAATCTCCTGTTCGTCGAATGATTGGTTGTACATAAGACCGTCCATATGTATCAAGCATTTTTTGTCTTCACCTCAATGATCATCTTTCGGATACCAAATAATTTTGTTAAGTGGAACGCCAACCTTTACCTGGCTTCCAACAGCAGGGACCTCTTCCCACACATCTAGCTCAATTTCAAGGCATTCACCCTTAGTTTCAACCGCAATAATATGTCCCTTTGTTTCATGTTTTACTCTCGCCACAATCCCATCCAAATACTTAACAGCAAAATCATCCATTATTTTGGGTACCTGACCATCTGTTAAAAAAAATAGGGCATTAGCCGGAATCCATCCCATGTCATCCGTTTCAAGATGTTGGAACCCGTTTGGAAACCACTTATTCCATTGTGAAAAAGAAAACCGATTTTTTAATGCAAAAAATGCTGCTACATTTTCCGACCAAGGCTTTTGGTAAAAATCCTGCGGTTTTCCAACCTGCCGAAGCTTACCATTCATGATTACTCCGACCCGATCAGCTACCGAAAAGGCTTCATCCAGGTAATGCGTCACCCAAAGGATAGAAAAACCTTGTTTTCTTTGTAATTGATATAGCCACTCTGTTAATTGGATACGAAGCGGTGTATCTAATGCTGCAAACGGTTCATCTAGTAGGAGAAGGTCCGGTTTTAACACGAGGACTCGTCCTAACGATACCCTTTGCTGCTGCCCCCCCGATAACTGGTGTGGGAACCGTTTTTCTAACCCTTCGAGCTGCAGGATTTGTAAAAATTCATTAACAAGATTATTCCGCTCCTTCTTAGCAATTCCCTTTGCACGTAATCCGAATGCTAAGTTTTCAATAACTGTCATATGGGGAAAAAGTCGAGGATCCTGAAAAACAATACCCGTTTTCCCCTTGTCGTTATTCCATTTTAGTATACCAGACGAAAGTGGCAATAACCCGGCTATCCCTTTTAACAAAGTTGTTTTTCCACTTCCAGAAGGACCCATTAACACGAAAATTTTTCCCTTTTGAATGTCTAAATTCATTGCGTCGATTATGATTTGTTTCTCGAAACATATACTCACGTTCTCTAGTTTCATTTGACCACCCCCTTATTTCTTTTTTGCAGAAAGGATAAAAGAAGAAAATAGATAAGGACAAAAATAATGACAGGAATGAAAAAAAAGATGCTATAAGCTGAAACAATCGATGCATTCCCACTGCTGGCAAAAGGAAAGATGATTAATGGGAGAGTCAATAAGGTCCCTCCACTCATGATCCAAGTTGGTAAGTACTGACTTAAGGAAATAATGATAACTAATAAACATGCCAATAACAAGGCTGGTAAGACCTGCGGGAGCTCTATCCACAAAAACGTCTGCCATGGACTTGCGCCCAGACTCCTGGCAGCCTCCTGTAATTTCACCCCTATCAGTTTATACTGATAGGTTAGCATCGCAATAAAATATGGAAGTGTAATCAAAATATGAGCCAATGCCACACTGAAGAAATCATTTAAGAACTGAATCTGAATCGAGATTTCGTGAAGGCCCATTACTGATACGGTTAACGGAATAAATAATGGAGAAAGAAGCGTAATGAAGACAATGTCTTTTCCAAAAAAACCTTTTTGGCTGAGAACTCTTGCTGCTGGGAGACCTAATAATAAATTTCCTATCACAGTGATCCCCGCGACGACCAAACTATTAAATAATCCATCAAATGCCCTACCGGAACTTGAAAAAAGGTACAACCAGGAGTCCGAGCTAAAGGTTTAAGGTAAAAGCTGTGGCCACGGCCAAAGTTTAGTGAAACTCCATAAACAGAGAGAAAAAAAAGGTAGAACTAGAAAAAGGCTTAGCAATAGAAGGAAAAACCAGATTGGAATTTTCTTTATGTAGGTTAACGATTCCAAATTCTTCTCCCCTCTCCGTACCATTTTTTTTGCAAAAAGATTAATATCAATCCAATCATTAAGGAAATAAGAGCAAGTACCACATTTAGGGCAATCGCAAATGGCTGTCGTTCTAATCCAAATTGAGTATATTCCTGCCATGCCAGAACAGGAACGAATCGAAACGAGGTTCTAGCTAATAGAGCTGGAATTTCATACGCCCCTAAGGCAAAAGCGAACGTGACCCACATACCTCCTACCCATAGTGGCATTAGGATAGGGATGATTACCCAACGAATCGTTTGAAAAAGACTCGCCCCAAGCATGATAGACGTTTCTTTCCACTCCGCCATTAATTTTGCAATAAAAGGTACGATTAATAAAACTATAAAAGGAATCTCCTTCCAAATATAAGCCAAAATGAATCCAATTCCCCAAGTGTCATGAATCATCGATGGAAACTTCTCAAAATGATCAATCCAGCCAAGATGAAAAGCGATTCGAGAAAACCACCCCGTTTGCATAAAAACTTGTGTCAACATATAGGCTGATAATAAGTGCGGAACACCAACAGGCAACTGAAAGACAATGTGTAACCACTTCCACTTTGTTGAAAGGGAAGCTAATATGAACGCAGCAATTAGCCCGATCAATCCAGCCAAAACCGATACAATAGCAGCCATCAGGACGGTTACACCAAAAGCTTGGAGGTAGTAGGGCGTCATTAACTCCTGATATACCCAGCCACCCCCATGTCCATCC
>CAURFY010000131.1:0-6801 GCA_963524115.1 uncultured Bacillus sp. | reverse complement strand
AAACCATCACAAGGGGATTTTTAACAAATGGATATTATACAACCAAAAAAAATAGTGACCAGGAGAACAACCAATCCGAATAAAAATGAAGTTATTAATTCAGCTGAAATCGGCAAACTATGGGCTACTTACATGGGGAACAGTATGTCTAAGTACGTCTTAATGTATTATCTTCAGCATGTCGATGATGAAGAAATTAAGGGGATCTTGGAAAATGCACTAAATTTAAGTGAAGATTTTTTAAACACAATTAATGAAATACTAGTGAATGACAAACATCCAGTTCCATTCGGATTTAATGAAGAAGATGTAAATCTAGATGCTCCAAGGTTATTTTTTGATGAATTTTATCTTCATTATTTAAAATATGCCGCGAAAGCAGGACTTGGCCTTTATGCCATTGCTATACCATTAATGAATAGAATAGATATTAGAGATTTTTTTACCTATGTACTGGAATCGACCGTAAAACTGTTGAATCAGGTTAATGATTTGTTAGTGTCCAAGGGATATTTATCTAAGATCCCGAATATTCCGATCCAAGATAGGGTTGACTTTGTAAAAAAACAAAATTATTTAAGTGGATTTTTGGGGAATGTGAGACCCCTCCATGCATTGGAAATTGCCCATTTGTACGATAATATTGAAAATAGCGTAACTAGTAAGACATTAATCATTGGTTTCGGTCAAGTAACTAAATCAGAAAAGTTAAGAGGGTATTTATGGAAGGGTAAAGACATGACAGCAAACCACATTGATCTTTTCTCACAAAAACTAACCAAAGATGATTTACCAGCAGTGCCCCTTTTGGATACGCTTGTGACGACTTCGACCTTTTCTCCATTTTCAGATAAATTAATGTTGTTTCATAAAATAGATATGTTTTCGACGAGGTTTAGTTCATATGGAAACTCAATGGCAGTAAACGGTAGGCATGATATCGGGGCTATGTATGGGAAATTTATGTTGGAAGTTGGGATGTTCGTCAACGAAGGTGCCCAATTAATGATTGAAAATGGCTGGTTTGAACAGCCGCCAAAAGCAGCGGATCGAAATGACATAACAGCAACCTAACAAAATCAGGCACTTGGAATATTTCAAGTGTTTTTTTTTTTGAGAATCCAAAAAAAGGGGGCGTGAAGGTTACTAATTTTACCAATTAACCAATCGCATTCTAAAATAGCTGCCTATTTTCGATCAATAGACAAATTTATCATAATTATTGAACAAGTGAATAAAAGTCTGATGTATAATTAAGGAAGAAAATTGAACGATGAGAAAGAGTTAATACGAATCAACCGCTAGTGGAGAATAAGTGACTAAGTTGATAGTTTATGAGGAGGGGTATTTGATCTTGTTTAATCGTGAGGTGCCTTTAAGAGAAAGAAGTATTGTTTTTATAGGATTCATGGGGGTTGGAAAAACCACTATTGGGAAATTAGTAGCTAAAAAACTTTATCGGGATTTTATCGATGTCGACGAAGAAATTCAAAAAGAATACAACATGCCGGTGTCACAAATTTTTGAAGAAATTGGTGAAAAGGCATTTCGTGAAAGAGAAAAGAGTCTCATCATAAGCTTGTGTAATCAAAAATTGAAAATTCTTTCACTGGGTGGTGGCGCATTTTTACAAGAAGAAATCAAAGAAGTTTGTTTATCTAAATGTATTGTATTCTTTTTAGATTTGTCTTGGGAGAGCTGGAAGGACCGGATCAGCTTAATTATTGATAGCCGACCAATATTACAAGGTAAATCTATTGAAGAAATTGAAGAGTTGTTTAATAAAAGACAAGAAATTTACGCTGTGCACCATTCAAAAGTTGTGACTGATAACCATGAAGTTGAAGAAGTAGCACAATATATTGTTGATTCTTTAAAGTTGGCCTGGGAGTTAAATTAAAAGCATACATATTTTTTTTTACAAAAAGTGAACATATTGAAAATTGTTCAAAAAGCTTTGCATTAAGGGTGAATAACATGACAGGTACATTAACAATAAAAAATATGACGATTGGCGAAGGGATTCCCAAAATTATCGTTCCGCTCGTTGGGGCGACAGAAACAGAAATTATCCAAGAAGCAGAATTAGTGAAGTCACTGCAACCTGACGTTGTGGAATGGCGGGTAGATATTTATGAACACGTTGAAAACTTGGAATCTGTAACAAAAATGATAACTAAGTTGCGAAAAGTATTTCCTGAGATACTCTTACTATTCACTTTCAGAAGTCATAAAGAGGGTGGCAACAAAGAAATAAGTGATCAGTTTTATGTAGAGTTGAATCAAACAGCGATCCAAACAAAAAAGATCGATCTAGTTGATGTTGAATTATTTAATGAAGAAAAGAATGTTATATCACTTGTTTCAGCTGCAAAAGAAAACGGCGTTTTTGTCATTATGTCAAACCACGATTTTTTCAAGACCCCGACAAAGGATGAAATTGTCAGGCGACTTCTCAAAATGCAAGAGTATGGTGCAGACATTCCCAAAATCGCAGTCATGCCAACAAGTGTGGAGGACGTAATAACATTAATGGACGCAACCAATACAATGAAAGAACAATATGCTGATCGCCCAATCATTACGATGTCGATGGCAGGAACGGGTGTAATTAGTCGTTTGGCTGGCGAATTTTTTGGCTCGGCATTCACGTTTGGAGCAGGTAGGTCAGCTTCCGCACCAGGTCAAATTCCAGTTTCAGATTTAAGAACGGTACTCGAAATTTTACACAAAAGTATGTCATGAATTTGACTTGAAATCAGCCATAAAAGTATAGAAAATTTTCACAGGGCGCCGAGGATATCGGCGCCCTGTTTATATAGTGCACTCATTAATTCTCTGAAAATGACAATAGTGATTTTTATCACTTCGACATCTATTAAATCAGATTAAGATGATAATAGTTCTCAAACTAAAAAATAGCCTTAGTAGATTCTTTGAAAATAAAAACTGACCAATCTAATATCGGAGGTTAAACACATGAATGAACAGCTGATTGAACAAATATATGAAAAATTAGAAGAGGTTTTAGACCCGGAACTAGGGATAGATATCGTAAATTTAGGACTAGTTTATGATGTTCGTGTCAGTGAAGAAAAAGATGTCGAAATTGAAATGACAATGACTTCAATGGGCTGTCCTATGGCAGGACAAATTATCAGTGAGGTAAAGATGAAACTTTCTTTATCATTAAAGGAACTAAGAGGTATAGAGGTGCAAATTGTCTGGAATCCACCTTGGACAAAAGAGAAAATGTCACGTTATGCAAAAATTGCTTTAGGAATTCATGATTAAATGCCAAAAATAATGGTATCTTTCATCTGAAAAATGTAATAAAATATGAAATTAGAGTGACAAATTTAGTTATAAAGCGACATTTATTTTAGGAAAGCCGACATATAAAAGAGTGATTATCCGAATTATATGAGTGACATCCGTTAGATATTAGGGAATGGAGGGATGTAAGAAATATGTTTTGGAAAAAGGTAGAAGGTATTAACATTTGGAAGGTCAACCGAGTTTTCAATAAGCTGGCTCTCTCTAAAGCCCATTTGGAACAGAAGGTGACTAACGGGGTGGTAGTGATTCCGTTAGAACCCAAGAAAGTCCGAGAGCTTACCACTTCCTCTACAAAAAGGAAGATAGAAG
This sequence comes from uncultured Bacillus sp., assembly GCA_963524115.1. Lineage (GTDB taxonomy): Bacteria > Bacillota > Bacilli > Bacillales > Cytobacillaceae > Bacillus_BU. Next base: position 3,153 of record CAURFY010000131.1, on the reverse strand, counting down.
AAAAGGTGCGAGAAACGGAAGGCTTCGAGGTCTTTCGAATCTGTTTACTTGAAGACTGTGCCCCTGTTTATAAAGAACAAATAACATTGTTTGGCGTTTCTAGATGGTTGGAAATTCCTTTAAAATACACTTAAAACGGTGCCTGACACCCCTGAAACTAAATGGGGGAGTCAGGCACCTATTTGCGATTAAGGAAGTGTGAATGTGATATGAGGGTAATGTTAGTGATGCTGGGTGGCTTTTTGGGAGCTATCTGTCGATTTTTGCTTGGAAATTGGAGATTTCTACACAATAGCATTGATTTTCCCACAGGAACATTAATCATAAACCTTGTTGGCAGCTTTTTGTTAGGTTGGATAATTGTAAATTATCGGGATCAATATCCAAAAATATTCCTGATTTTTGGTACAGGTTTTATCGGCTCCTTTACGACGTTTTCAACATTCTCCGTTGAAACGCTGACCCTTCTTGAAAACGGAAAGCTTTTATTAGCACTGGGTTATGGATTTATTAGTTTGTTTGCTGGAATTTGTTTTGCCCTGATTGGATATAATTTCGGTCTATTTGCTAAGGATAGGAAAGGAAGATTGAGATGATGTGGCTTATCGGTATAGGTGGCTCAATCGGAGCAGGAGCAAGATTTATTTTAGGGAATAGAATAAACAAAAAAACGAACACTTTTTTTCCAATCGCGACTTGGATCATCAATATTTTAGGATCGCTTTTATTAGGTTTGCTCGTGAATTTACATAACGCTGGAGTATTAGGAACTTCAGGGTATTATTTATTAGGGATTGGGTTTTGTGGTGCGTTCACGACATTCTCGACTTTTACAAATGAAGTATTATTGTTATTTATCGAAAGAAGAGCTCGCTTAGCATTATTTTATATAATAAGTTCAGTTATGTTTGCCTTTCTCGGTGCCTTTCTGGGCTTGAGGATTCAAATATAATAAAATATAGAAACAAACAGGTAAAAGCTATGGATTGTGAGATTGCAAACTTTCCATATCAACGTTAAGATTGAAATAATGGCTAAGATTTTGATGGTTAAAAGAGAGGACATATACAATGAATAAGAAATTAAAGGAAGAAGTTTTATCACGACGGACATTTGCGATTATTTCTCACCCAGATGCCGGGAAAACAACGTTAACGGAGCAATTATTATTGTTCGGTGGAGCAATTCGTGATGCAGGAACCGTTAAGGCAAAGAAAACTGGAAAATTTGCAACCAGTGATTGGATGGAAATTGAGAAGCAAAGAGGAATTTCCGTTACATCCAGTGTGATGCAATTTGATTATTTAGGATTTAGAGTCAATATTCTTGATACACCTGGACACCAAGATTTTAGTGAAGACACCTATCGGACACTTACAGCTGTTGATAGTGCTGTGATGATTATCGATTCAGCAAAAGGGATTGAGGATCAAACCATCAAATTATTTAAAGTTTGTCGTATGCGTGGAATTCCGATTTTTACATTTATCAATAAATTAGACCGTCAAGGGAAGATGCCACTTGAGCTTTTAGCTGAGCTTGAAGAAGTGCTCGGAATTGAGTCTTACCCAATGAACTGGCCGATTGGCATGGGAAAAGAGTTTCTTGGAATCTATGATCGCTTTTATAATCGCGTTGAACAATTCCGTGTTGACGCAAAGGACCGATATATTAATTTGAATGACGATGGCGAAATTGATGGAGATCATCCATTAAAGCAGTCCGGATTATACGATCAAACACTTGAAGAGATTATGCTTTTAAATGAAGCGGGAAATGATTTTTCACAAGAAAGAGTGAAAGACGGAACACTAACTCCGGTCTTTTTCGGAAGTGCGTTAACCAATTTTGGCGTTCAAACATTTTTGGAAACGTATTTGAAATTTGCTCCATCACCGCAGCCGCGACAATCAACAGTAGGAGAAGTGGATCCTCTTTCTGATGAATTTTCGGGATTTGTTTTTAAAATTCAAGCCAACATGAACCCTGCTCATCGGGATCGTATTGCCTTCCTAAGAATTTGTTCAGGAAAGTTTGAGAGAGGGATGGGTGTTCAATTATCTCGAACAGGGAAACAGATAAAACTTTCCCAATCTACTCAGTTTATGGCAGATGATCGTAGTACGGTTGATGAGGCAGTTAGCGGAGACATCATTGGCTTATATGATACAGGGATCTATCAAATTGGGGATACGTTAACTGAAGGAAAAACGTCGTTTCAATATGAACGACTACCACAATTTACTCCTGAGCTTTTTGTTCGGGTTTCTGCCAAAAACGTTATGAAACAAAAGAGCTTCCATAAAGGGATTGCGCAACTCGTTCAAGAGGGGGCTATTCAGTTATTTAAAACTCTAAAAACGGATGATTACTTGCTTGGTGCTGTCGGACAATTGCAATTTGAAGTGTTTGAACACCGGATGCGCAATGAATACAATGCTGAAGTGATTATGGAACGATTGGGTTCAAAAATTACACGGTGGATCGAAAATGAAGATATCAATGAGAATCTTTCAAGTTCTCGAAGTCTTCTATGTGTGGACCGCTTTGACAACAAGGTATTTTTATTTGAAAATGACTTTGCACTTAGATGGTTCCAAGATAAAAATCCAGATGTAAAACTATATAATCCAATGGATATGCACCAATAGCATGGAAAAGGGGTCAGACTACTCATAAACCGAAAAGCGGTTTTTGAAGAGTCTGATCTCTTTTTTTCAGCTGAGATGGAATTCGGAAAAATGTAAAATTTTTACTTATATATTCCCCCATTTTTGTACATTCTATCTTTATCGAGATATGGAGGTTGTAATGCAATGGAAAGATCCCACATTCATTTATACAAAATTTCTCTGCTCATCTTTTGTCAACATAAATTGATTCATGATCCCTTCCAGAAAGTATGAAAAATCCAAGAAAAGTAGAAGCAATTTTATGGAATATTGCAATGCCTGGCTTCAGCCAAATACTCACAGGGCAACTAATAAAAGGGATATTCTTTGTTGTATCCGAAATGCTTCTCAATATGAAAAGTAATTTTAATGTGGTGATCATGTCAAGTTTCTTATGGGAAATTGATAGGGCAATATCAATAGCCAATTATCAGTGGTTAATGTTTTACCCATGTTTTTACATGTTTTCACTGTGGGATGC
>CAURFY010000130.1:0-6827 GCA_963524115.1 uncultured Bacillus sp. | reverse complement strand
TCCGCGGGGCGGGCGCTGAGCCTCCTCGGCGTAAACGCCTGCGGGGTCTCACCTGACCCGCTGCTCCCGCAGGAGTCGAGCACCTTCCGCTCCAATCAACCTAGGGGCAAATCAACCTAAAGAATTGCAACACACCTTATCCAACTCGGATAAACGTGTTGCAATTTTCTTTATTTTAAAGGCTGTTTTTACAAAGAATGTTGTTTTACATAGTGAATCACTTAAGTTTTTTTTGCAAAATAATAGACTGTCGAGAGTTTCTCGACAGCCTGAGCCTGCGAATAATATTCGCAGCCTTTTTGATTTATATTTTTAAAAAAAGTAAACACAATTAGCCACCGATATAGGACATTTCGATTTTTTTGCGTGCCTTCCTCGTTTCCTCTGTACGTTCATCAGAATATCGATCAGACCGGTGATTCCAAATATCCTTGATTCTCACTTCTAAATCTTCATCGCTAACTCCGGCTCTCATGAAATCTTTAATATCATGCCCGTTTCCATTAAATAAACAAGTGAAAACTTGTCCATTTGCTGATAATCTAGCACGAGTACAGGTCGAGCAAAAAGATTCGGATACAGAAGTAATAAATCCGACATATACATCGGTGCCTTTATAACGATACCGTTTCGCCACTTCACCATAATACGCCGCGTCTAGCGGTTCAAACTCAAAATGCTCATCCAAAATCTCAAAAATTTGTTTCTTAGTAACGACGTCATCCATCTTCCAACCATTTGTGCTACCCACATCCATGAATTCAATAAAGCGCAGCTCTAAGCCTTGTTCCTTGCAGAATGTAGCCATTGGAATGATTTCAGAATCATTTAGGCCTTTTTTGACAACCATGTTGATCTTCACGCCAAGCCCCGCGTTTTTAGCAGCTTCAATCCCTTTAAGGACCGGACCCACACCAACATTTCTCCCATTAATAGTACCAAAAAGCTCGTCATTTAAACTATCTAAGCTGATATTCACCCTTTTAAGACCAGCTTGCTTTAACTGTACTGCATATTTGGGTAATAAAACTCCATTCGTTGTTAAAGCAATATCTTTAAGTCCCTCGATACTGGAAAGCATTTCAACAAGAACAGGTAAATCTTTACGAAGAAGAGGTTCCCCTCCAGTTAAACGGATCTTTTCTACACCTAATTTGATAAAGATGCTAGCAAGACGATTAATCTCTTCATATGTTAGCAACTCCGTTCTAGGTAAGAAAGCAAAGTCTGGACCGAACAATTCTGCAGGCATACAATATTGGCAGCGGAAATTACAGCGGTCAATAACGGAAATTCGAATATCACGTAGCGGCCTATCTAATTGATCTTTTACTTGTTGTTTGGTCATATTTTTCAACTCCATATACATAGAAGTCCTTAAAAATATTGTAACAGTGATAACGATCATTGGACTGTTAATTATCTCACAAAAATGACGTTTCGTACATAAAATATTACTTTCATCAATAAGGGAGAAAATCTTATTATAACGACAATGACTACAGTTACTATTTTAACATAATTGTCGGATCTGTGAATTTCCAATAAAAACAACCCGATTTATCCCGATTTTGAACTTTGAAATCTTTTATTTACACTATCTCGATGTTAGAATTAGGAGAAAATAATCGGTTTTTTTCTTTGTGAATTTTTTAATAAAAGGGTGATAATGATGACTAAATCTATTAAAGCTACCCATTCCATACAAATAAAAGAATTACTACTTTTTGCAGACCGCACTATTCAAACTAAAAAAGGGACTTATTTGTTCCAAGAAGGTATGCAAGCTGATGAACTATATGTTGTGATTTCAGGAAAAATTCAAATAAGCAAGATTACCACGGATGGCCGTGAACTTTCATTAAGAATATGTGGCGAAAATGATTTATGTGGTGAATTGACCTTATTTACGGATACCCCAAAATATTTACTCAGTGCACTTATTCTTGAAGAAGGAAAAGTTGCGGCAATCAAGAAAGATGTACTAGAAAAGGAGATTTTTCAAAACAGCGCTCTAGCATTTGAATTTATGAAATGGATGAGTGATCATTTTCGTAAAACCCAAACTAAATTTCGTGATCTTGTATTGAATGGTAAAAAAGGAGCTCTTTACTCTACCCTAATCAGAATGACCAATAGCTATGGAATTGAAAAGCAGGATGGAATTCTGATTGATTTACCTTTAACAAATCAAGAGCTTGCCAATTTTTGCGGAACTTCTCGGGAAAGTACAAATAGGATTTTAAATGACCTAAAGCGACAAGAGATTATCTCGGTTAGAAAAGGGAAAATCTTAGTTCAAGATCTTCAGTATTTGAAGAAAGAAATCGGCTGTGAAAACTGTTCAGCCGTATACTGTAGTATCGAATAAGAAAAGTGAAACGCGCATTGGCAAAACAATTATCGTAATTACAACTTATATAAGTGAAAGAGGTTGGGCTTAGCCCAGCCTCTTTCTATTTTCCTAATACTTCTTCCTTTTTACGCATTGATTTTGGAATGTAAACACAGAATGGTTCACTTTCTAAATAATCGCCCGTCATCGCATACGCCCGTGAACGTGAACCGCCACAAACATGTCGGAATTCACACTGACCACATTTACCTTTATATTGGTCTGGGTCCCTTAAAGCTTTCATAACTGGAGATTCGCGATAGATTTCGGCTAATGGCTGCTCGCGAACATTCCCAACTTTAATTGGTAATAAACCGCTTGGGTATACATCACCAATATGGGAGATAAACATGAATCCGTTCCCATCATTAACTCCTTTTGGTGCTCTACCTAAACCATCAATTGACCCGGTTAAGCCTTGCTGTGTTAATGCATCTAAATATTCGATTTCTTGCGGTTGTTCTTTTGCTTCTTTCATTTTCTGCTGAATGACAACACGACGATAATGTTGCGCTGCAGTTGTTTTTATATCAAAAGGCACTCGTTTACTTAATTGATATAACCATTGGAATACTTTTTCGTGTTGAACAGGTGAAATCATATCGCTCGTTTGTCCTCTTCCAGTTGGAACAAGGAAAAATACACTCCATAACACACACTCTAGGCTTTCTACGACTTTCGCCATTTCTTCCAAATGATCGATATTATATCGTGAAATAACCGTATTGATTTGTACTGGAATTTCTAATTCATGCAAATATTTAATTCGTTCAATTGTTAAATCATATGATCCTGCTGTTCCCCGGAAATGGTCATGGATTTCTGCAGTCGGTCCATCTAAGCTGAAGGCCCAACGAGCAAGACCAACCTCCTTGGCTTTTTCAATTGCTTCCTTCGTAACGTTCGGAGTAGCACTTGGAGTCATTGAAACTCGCACACCTTTTTTGACTGCATAATCTGCAATGTCAAAAACATCTTCTCTCTCCAAGGGATCTCCACCCGTAAACACTAACATCGGATTATTCATTTCTTTTATCTGGTCAATCAAAGCTTTTCCCTCTTCAAAGGATAACTCCCGTGGATCTCGTCTATACTGTGCTTCTGCACGACAATGTAAACATTTTAATTGACAGGCTCTTGTTAATTCCCATATGACGATAAATGGATCTCGATTAAAATCTCGATTAAATCCCATAAATTAGCGCCTCCTAATTTCCAATTCAATCAACTTGTTAATGTATTTAAAGTCACTTTCAAACTGACAAAAGTGAACTACCTCACATAATTGAATGAAATCCAAAAGGCGCTTTAATTTATGTCTAAAATATGGCAACTTATTCGTATTTAACAAGCCTCAATCCTATCAAAAAGAAGAAAACGGTAAAACCTACTAGAGCTAAGCTGTCCTTTATTAACGTTTCAGTATGCAAACTCCCACTAATAATTTCTTTAAAGCCTGACATCGCCCAGCTTTGTGGAACTCCTAATGAAATTTTCCGCATGATCTCCGGCACAATATCAAGTGGCCAATATAAGCCTCCAAGCATACATGTGCTGACAATGATCACGGTCCCGATGGCTGCCGCCTGTTGTTTTGTCTTTACTAGCCCAGCGATCATTAAGCCGAATCCAACCACACATAATATCACCAGGGAAGCAAATGGAATCATATAAGATAAATCTCCCCATGTTGAGTCAAACAAAAGGCTCATCGCAACCATTAGAGTAACAAACTGAATCCACCCCATCAAAAAATAAGAGAATAAATAACCCATTATGATTTGAAGTTTACTTGCAGGTGTAGTCAAAATCCTCGACCAAGTTCCCCCTTTTTTCTCATCTAAAATGGTTGAGGAAGCCCCAGACAATCCAAACATCATAAACATAATCGCGAATCCAACAAACATTAAATTTACCGATTGTTTCAATTCATCATTTTTTTGAACTATTTCCTGATCAATTTTCACACCTTTACTGCCCGCGACAGCTTTAAGTAAAACTGGGAAAGCTTTCTCGTCCATCCCTTTTACTGCTTGGTATGAGCTATTCACTACCTGTGCTGTTCCTTCCAAATGTGGGACCAATCCAAGATAAGCTTCCGTTTTTCTTTGAACGATGATATCTAGTACAGGTTTATTCTCAGTCAATCTTTTTCCAATATCGTCTGGTATAATGACAGCAGCAATGGCATCTTGTTTGAGAACATTTTGCCTGGCCTGTTTTTCCGATGCCTTTTCCCATTGATAATCGCCATTCTTTTCTAGCAAGTTTACAACTTGGGAATTCACCTCGCCTTTATATGTAACAATGTTGACAAGCGGTTTAGTTGTTTCTGAATTTGTCGACATTCCTCCAAAAATAATTCCAAATATGATTGGTAAAACGAACATTAGTACAATGGAAGATGGGGTCTTAAAGAACTCCTTTAAATGGAGCGAAGCAATCGCAAAAATACTACGCATAACTACCTCTCCTTTCTGTTGAAAGGCGTATCAAACCAATAGCAAAAAAGGTAAAACCAAGACCAAATGATAAAGCGATCGAAGGAAGAACTTCTATGAAAGAGGATCCAGACATCAGATCCAAATAGGTTTGTAATGCTAGACCATTTGGTAGAATCTTCGTCGCCGTGGCCACCCAATCCGGGAAAACATATATTGGCACCATACTTCCCCCTAATGCCGCCATTATTTGAGTCCCTAAACTCCCAGCAATATTAAAAGATTTTTCTTTTTTGATAAAAGAGCCTACTAAAACACCGAGCCCGCAAGCGCTTATCACAAAGCTAAAGGTCATTAACATAATCCCGGCAATTGAGTCTCCCCAATCTACTCCGTAAATGAGCTTAGTTCCGATGATAATGATTGTGGCCTGGACTAAACATACGATAATTAACCCAACCATTTTACCAACTAGATAATTGGTATAGCTAAGCTTAGAAACAAGTAGCCGTTTATACACCTCTTGTTCTTTCTCCAGAATCATCGCTGAAACCCCTTGAACGACGGTCATTAATAAAAACATGACCCCCATGGCGGCTGCATAATATTGAAACGAACCAACTGGTTTTACATCGGCACTAATGGATTGTTCGTGAATAAAAGACTTATTAATTTGTGCTTTAGCATCAGGCTGGTTATTATTCTGGCTTCCATTTGGGGCAGTACCCATTTGGGATTGAACTGATTGTGCTAATTTACCTGCCTCTGTTTGAAATGATACTGTCTGGGTGAACTGGTTAATCACACTTTGTACGATTGTTGCCTTTATTCCGGGATTTGGAATAGTTATGAGTTTGACTTTCGTTTGTTTTCCCAACATCAATGTTTTCGTGAAATTAGAATCGATCACCATTCCAACAGAAATTTTGTGATTTTTTATTTGTTCCTTCATTACATCTTTTTCTAAATATTTGATTCGAACCTGCTTTGATAATCCTTTGGCAAAAACGTCATCAGCTAATACTTTTCCAAGCTGACCTTCGTCCATATTTACAACACCAAGCGTAAACTTTTCGATGGTAACATCTTCATCATTCATTAAATTCCCAAAGGCTGCCCCTAAAATCGAAATCAAAAGAAGTGGCATCATGATGAGGGTCAAAAAAGCCTTTTTATCACGCCCAACTAGCAGCAAATCCTTTACAGCAAGCCACCAGAAACCCATGATCATCCCTCCTAATCTCTCAGGCTTCGTCCGGTTAAATGCAAAAAGACACTTTCAAGATTTGGCTCTACAATATCAACCGAATTAATCTTTGCACCAGTTTTCGTTACTGCCTGGATAAAATCACTTAAAATAATTTGAGGTTCTTTATGAAAAACCATTAATTGATTACCTTGAATGCTTATATCTTTTTCAGAAAAGATGTTAGTTAATGGTTGAAGCAATTGATCCGTTTTCGCTGTTTCTTTATTTAAGGTTAAAATAATTCGCGAACGGTCCCCAATTGTTTCTCTTAGCTCTGGGATTGTCCCACATGCAATCATCTCGCCATGGTCAATAATACCAATGCGTTTGCAAAGGTATTCAACTTCCTCCATATAATGACTCGTATAAATAATCGTCATTCCATTATTGTTTAAACTTTTGATGGTTTCTAAAATATGGTTTCTCGACTGTGGATCAATTCCAACGGTCGGTTCATCCATAATCAGTAACTCGGGATGATGTATTATGGCTGCTCCTATATTTACCCGTCGCTTCATTCCACCTGAAAAGGTTTCCACTTTATCCTTAGCACGGTCCGAGAGCCCAATAATCTCAAGTACTTCCTCTACACTTTTATCCAGTTCTTTTCCCGATAATCCATACATTCGACCCCAAAATTTCAAATTTTCCTTTGCCGACATAGTCTGGTAGAGGGCAATATCCTGCGGAACAATCCCAATCCATTTTTGCGCCTGTTTGGCATTTTTAATCACATCAATAT
>CAURFY010000129.1:0-6829 GCA_963524115.1 uncultured Bacillus sp. | reverse complement strand
GAATTTATCAACGTGACGCTGGAATGATAGCGCTTAATGGTAAAGAGGTTCATTTTAACAGCGCAAAAGAGGCAGAAAATGCCGGTATCGCTGTTATTCATCAGGAGTTAAATATTATTCCTTATTTAACAGTCGCAGAAAATATGTTTCTTGGAAAAGAACTAACTGTTGGTAAGTTTGGTATTACAAGAGACAAAGAAATGAGGCAAAAGTCCAGAGAGTATTTGAATCGTCTTGGGATTGATATTGACCCCGCGATGGAAGCAGGTCAGCTATCAGTAGGGCAGCAACAGATGATTGAAATCGCACGTGCCGTTGCTGCAAAGACTGAGGTTTTGATCATGGATGAACCAACCGCTGCGCTAACTGAACGAGAAATCGAGGCGTTATTTAAAGTTATCTCCTCTTTGAAAAAAGAAGGGGTTGGAATTGTCTATATATCTCACAGAATGGAAGAAATTTTTGAAATATGTGATCGAATTTCGGTTCTACGAGATGGACAATTTATCGGAGTAAAAGAGATTTCTAATACCTCATTCGATGAAATCGTCAAAATGATGGTGGGACGTCAGCTAGGCGACCGCTATCCAGAACGTGAAACGAAGGTTGGGGCAGAAAGACTCAGAGTTGAGAACCTAACAAGTAAGGGTAGCTTTGAAAACATTAGCTTCTCCGTCAACCAAGGTGAAATTTTAGGTGTTGCGGGTCTTATGGGTGCAGGAAGAACGGAAATAATGGAAGCAATCTTTGGTTTTCGTCCTATTCAAAACGGACAAATTTTTATTGATGGACAAGCCATTTCCATTAGGAAACCGTTTGATGCAATTCGAGCAGGAATAGGGTTTATTACGGAGGATCGTAAGAGTGAAGGCTTAGTGCTCGGGCTGTCTGTTAGGGAAAACTTTTCGCTATCAAATTTGAATCGAATTTCCAAAAACGGCATTATTTCAAAAACAGAGGAATTGAGTTTTGTTGATGAAATGATTGATAAGCTTCGTGTGAAGACCTCAGGTCGTGAGCAAATCGTAAAATCACTTAGCGGTGGAAACCAGCAGAAAATAGTTATTGGAAAATGGCTAGGGATTAACCCGAAAATATTAATCTTAGATGAACCAACCCGAGGTGTTGATGTTGGGGCTAAGAAAGAAATTTATCAACTTATGAATGTGCTAACTAAACAAGGTGTTGCCATCATTATGGTTTCTTCCGAACTTCCTGAAATTCTTGGAATGAGTGATAGAGTCCTTGTGATTCATGAAGGGAAAATATCTGCGGTTATTGATAAAGCTAAAGCAGACCAAGAAATCATAATGCAAGCAGCGACAGGAGGGAAATAATATCATGAAGTCCAATCATTCGATAACGAATCATTTGCAGAAACTTGGGCCTTTAGTAGGTTTAGCAATCATTACTGTCATCTTATCGGTTATTAGTCCAAGCTTTCTAACTTTAGATAATGTTTTTAATGTGTTGCGTCAAGTTTCGATTAACGCTCTAATCGCTTTTGGGATGACCTTTGTTATTTTAACAGGAGGAATTGACCTGTCTGTTGGTTCAATCCTAGCGCTTTCATCCGCATTAACTGCTGGTATGCTTGCAAACGGAATGGATCCAATCCTAGCGATTCTTTTAGGACTACTTGCGGGTGCACTTATGGGTGCAATAAACGGTTTGATTATTACAAAAGGTAAGGTAGCTCCATTTATTGCTACATTAGCAACGATGACTATTTTTAGAGGTGCTACATTAGTCTATACAGATGGTCGTCCAATAACAGGCCTTACGGAAAGCAAGCTATTTGAAATGATGGGTAGAGGGTATTTTGGATGGATTCCTGTTCCGATTTTATGGATGCTAGCTTCTTATTTTATTCTTTACTTTATTTTGAAAAAAACGACCTTTGGTCGCCGCGTTTATGCGATTGGTGGTAATGAAGAAGCTTCTATTTTGTCAGGAATTCGTGTAGATAGGGTAAAACTATGGGTGTATTCCATTACAGGAACACTTGCAGCACTTGCTGGTATCATCCTTGCATCACGGTTGAATTCCTCTCAGCCGACTGCAGGCGCTGCCTATGAACTAGACGCCATTGCAGCAGTTGTTCTTGGTGGGACAAGCCTTTCCGGTGGGAAGGGTTGGATTTTCGGAACATTGGTAGGGGCCCTCATCATTGGGGTTTTAAATAATGGCTTAAATTTAATGAATGTGAGCTCCTTTTATCAGCAGGTCGTTAAAGGAGGTGTTATTTTACTAGCAGTTATACTTGATCGAAAGAAAACAGCATAACAGAATAACAGCATAATAATAATAGGGGGTCATTTTTCGATGAAAAAGCTTTTTAAAGGAATATTATTTTTCTCACTTATGTTGGTGTTACTTGTAGGTTGTTCAACAAAAGCTCCAGGAACCTCTGATACAAAAAAAGAGGATAAAAAGGATGATACAGTTAAAATTGGATTATCAATTTCGACTTTAAATAACCCATTCTTTGTTTCATTAAAAGAGGGTGCTGAAGCAGAAGCAAAGGCAAAAGGAGCAGAAATTATTGTTGTTGATGCTCAAAATGATTCTGCTAAGCAAGTTAGTGATATTGAAGATTTAATTCAAAAAGGCATTGATGTATTACTTGTAAACCCAACTGACTCAGCGGCAGTAACAGCTGCAATCGAGTCTGCAAACAGTGCTAAAATTCCAGTAATTACAGTTGACCGTAGTGCTGAAGGTGGGAAAGTAGTAGCTCACATTGCTTCTGATAACGTTGCTGGTGGTAAAATGGCTGGAGACTTTATTTTAGAGAAGCTTGGGAAAAAGGGTAAGGTTGTTGAGCTAGAAGGAATTGCAGGATCTTCAGCTGCTCGTGAAAGAGGAGAAGGCTTCCATAAATCAATTGACCCAGTATCTGACATTAAAGTAGTTGCAAAACAAGCAGCAGACTTTGATCGTGCAAAAGGTTTATCTGTCATGGAAAATATTCTTCAAGCTAATAAAGACATTAAAGCAGTCTTTGCTCATAACGACGAAATGGCCTTAGGTGCTGTTGAAGCATTAGAAGCTGCAGGATTAAAAGATGTAATTGTTGTAGGTTTTGACGCAAATGAGGATGCCGTGAAAGCAGTTGAAGCTGGAACGATGGCTGCAACAGTTGCTCAAAAGCCTACTATTATTGGGCAACAAGGTGTCGCTACTGCGGTAAAAGTCGCTGCAGGTGAAAAAGTTGATAAATTTATTCCAGTTGGCTTGGAATTAATTAAAAAATAATAGCTGTTTTGACTCAAAGGCTACCAGAATTCTGGTGGCCTTTGTGTTTTAAAACGTTAAATCTTCGCTGTGGAATCTTTATTGTGTTGCTTGAAATTTTGCTGTTATCTCGTTATACCATTTCTGAGTCTCTTCTGAGTTTGCACCATTGATGAAGATTTTTTTGTTGTTTAATTCGATATATAGAATAGGCGTGGAATCCTTCCTTATAAACAACAGGCAACTACCATAACCCTTAACTTTGAACTTTCCTTTAGACATTGTGGCAAGTCCAAATCCATTTTGTCTATATGTTACTTCGGGCATGTTCTCCAATAATTTAATTTGTTGTATATCATTAATATTCCAATCATCACCATATATTCCAGTGATGTCAAAGGTTTCATTTTTGGTGACTAAGTCATAATCCTGATAACCAAGAAACATGAGACCCACGACAAAGCTGTTCACAGCTACAAAAATAGTAGAACTAATGATGTAACTTCGCTTCCGTTTCTTCTGTACCTCATATTTGGATAAATAAATAAGGCCTCCAAGTAAGAAAACGAGCATAAAGCCGAATTGGATTTCAATAGTATATATAAACGAAGTGAATGTCAAAGGGAGTAGAACCAACATCCCAACCCCAGTTAGCATTAATAAAGCACCAGTCTTTTGGAGATAGCCATTTTCAATTAATTCCAGTTGTTCTTCTTTGGGGCGTGTTGCAAAACCTGAAAGAAGCCAATATGCCTTTTTCTTTCGAAGTGCCCACCCCATCACGACAAAAAGTAGTACTATAAAGAATTGAATTCCGAAAAGAAACCTCATAAAGAAACCTCCCCTAAAACCGTTTAATATTGGAGATGTATAATCAGATCTGATAATTAAATTATATATCATTATAAAATGAATAGTGAAAAAAGTGTCGTATCCCTGGTGATTCATTGGATTAACGCATCGGGGGTCAAGCACCTTTTTGTTTTGTTCATATTCAGTTCATATTGATTTAGTATTGTTGATTGGTGCGATGTGCCTGGAGCGGAAATCAACCACTTCTTTAATAGCAACAATGTTTCGAAAACAGCCTTTTTTAAAAAACATTTGACTCTATAAATATTCCGCAATATACTTAGGTGTATTAAATATTAGGTTACCTAATTATTATTATACCTAAGTAAATGAGGTGCTTAAAATAGAGGGTTATAATCAAAAATTGGCTCAGGACCTGTTATCGACTTTTAGGAAGTTTCCAAAGATTATGGTAAATCGAAGAAAGAGCACTGTACAAAAAAGAAGTGAAGTTATGGTGCTGTTTTGTATTAAAAAATCTGGGGACACTGAGATAAAAGTATCGGAAATAAGCCGTATGCTTCAGGTTAAAGCACCAACTGTCACCCAGCTAATAAATGAATTAGAAAGTCGGGGACAAGTTGAAAGGATAACCCGTTCTTCTGACCGCCGCTCCGTTTGGATCAAGATAACGGAAGAGGGAGAAAAGGTTATCGAGAAAGCCGAGGAGGAGATTCGTAAAACATACAGTGGTTTAATAGACTACCTTGGTGAAGAAGAAAGCAGAATGCTGATTGCCTCACTAAACAAAGTATACGCCTTTTTTTTAGAACGTATGGATAAGGAAAATCTAGAATAATTGCTGATATTTTAACAAATCGAGTTTTCTCGAGACAAACTAAGTTTAAGTAATGAATAACCGATTGGAGATGGCGTAACGTGCTGAAATTACTCAGGAATTTAAAAGCATTCAAGTTTCAAGTTGCACTGGTTTTTCTCTTTGTATTTTTGCAGACATTATCTGATTTGTATTTGCCAAAATTAATGTCGCATATTATTGATAAAGGCGTAGTAACTGGAGATAAGGATTATATATGGAAGATTGGCGGAATCATGCTGTTGGTTGCAGCGGGAGGGCTAGCTTGTACGGTCCTTGTCAGCTTTTTATCAGCAAAGGTCTCTGCTGGGTTTGGAAGGAATACGCGCAAGCAGGTATTTACACATGTAGAAAACTTTTCTTTACAAGAGTTTGATAAAATTGGAACTGCTTCTTTAATTACCAGGACAACTAATGACATTACCCAAGTACAAAACGTGTTAGTGATGATGCTAAGAATGATGATTTGGGCGCCATTTATGGCGATTGGTGGCATTTTTATGGCCGTAAATCAAGATGCTGAGCTCTCATGGGTTTTTGTTGGGGTCATACCGGTGATTGCCCTGCTTATTTTTGGGATAATGAAAAAAGGAATCCCGTTTTTTAAAGCTATGCAAGTAAAATTGGATCGGTTGAACCAAGTTGTTCGTGAACAACTAATGGGGATTAGGGTCATTCGTTCATTTAACCGTAGTGATTTTGAAATGAAACGTTTTAACCAGGCTAACCTGGATTTAACTGATACTTCAGTGAAAGTTAACCGAATAATGGCCTTTATGATGCCGGCAATGATGTTAATCATGAACGTTGCAATCGTAATAATAGTTTGGTTCGGGAGTATCCGTATTGATGATATGGCAATGGATCTTGGCGATTTGATGGCTTTTATTCAATACGCAATGCAAATTATGATGGCTCTTGTAATGGTTTCTTTTATGTTCGTTTTAGTACCAAGAGCTTCTGTTTCGGCAGTCAGAATTAACGAGGTACTAGAAATGAAACCCATTATAAAAAATAGTACTAACACAAAGATTGCAAACCAACAAAGGGGTATGGTTGAATTTAAAGACGTGACATTTAGCTATCCAGGTGCTGAAATTCCAGCTCTTTCTCATTTATCCTTTATCGCAAAACAAGGACAAACAACAGCGATAATCGGTGGGACTGGTTCTGGGAAAACCACTATGCTAAGTTTAATTCCCCGGTTTTATGATATTTCTGGTGGTAGTATTTTAGTAGATGGGATTGATATACGTGAGCAATCACAAGAAAGCTTACGTGAAAAAATAGGATATGTCCCACAAAAAGCAGTCTTGTTTAGTGGGTCGATTGCAGATAATATTCGTTATGGAAAAGAGTATGCAACTGACGAGGAAGTCCAACACGCGGCACAAATTGCCCAGGCGACTGATTTTGTTTTGGAAAAAGAGGAAGGTTATAAGGCACAAATATCGCAGGGCGGAACGAACGTTTCTGGAGGGCAAAAACAACGCTTGTCAATTGCCCGTGCATTGGTGAGAAAGCCAGAAATCTATTTATTTGACGATAGTTTCTCAGCATTAGATTTAAAGACTGATGCAAAATTGCGCGCTGCTTTAAAAGGGGAAACGACTGATTCTACCGTCATCATTGTTGCCCAACGAGTTAGCACGGTAATGAATGCAGATCAAATCATTGTGCTAGAAGATGGAAGAATTGCCGGAATAGGCACTCATAAGGAATTATTAAAAACTAGTGAAGTATATCGTGAAATTGTATCTTCTCAGATGTCAGAGGAGGAGTCAGCATGAGTGAAAAAAATAAAAACAAACCAGCTGGGGGACCAGGTTTTGGCCCTGGACGGGGCATGATGGGGATGCCAGTCCAAAAAGCAAAAGATTTTAAAGGAACTTTAGGACGGTTAATTGGTTATTTTAAACCCCA
>CAURFY010000128.1:0-6831 GCA_963524115.1 uncultured Bacillus sp. | reverse complement strand
CAGCGCCGATGGTAGTTGGGGGATCTCCCCCTGTGAGAGTAGGACGTTGCCGGGCTGTTTTAATCTAATCATTTATGGTATGATTATATTTAACGATACTTAATAACTTTTACCGTCGCGGGGTGGAGCAGTCCGGTAGCTCGTCGGGCTCATAACCCGAAGGTCGCAGGTTCAAATCCTGCCCCCGCAATAATCCATTAAAAAGCGAAACTTGGTTTCGCTTTTTTTGTACTTGGAAATATTATGGTTGTTTTTGCTCAAAGGGTAAAAATCATGTAAACTACTTATAGTATGTTTTCCCTTAGGAGGAATCCTAGGGTTTTTTGTTGTAAAAGTATAAAGGTATAAAGAATACACAATAAAGGTGATAAAAGGGTATGAGTGAATTTGAGTTCATTTCAAATGAACCGCAACAAACAACTGAATTTGCTAAACGTCTCGCACAAAGACTTCAACCAGGAGATGTGATTGCTCTTGAGGGAGATTTAGGTGCAGGAAAGACCACATTTACAAAAGGGGTTGCAGAGGGTTTAGGAATAAGTAGAACGGTCAATAGCCCTACTTTTACAATAATAAAGGAATATCAAGGGAGAATGCCGCTTTATCACATGGATGTATATAGAGTAGGCGATTCCTTCGAAGATCTTGGCTTTGATGAGTATTTCGATGGAAACGGTATAACAGTTGTGGAGTGGGCTCATCTCATTAAGGATCAGTTACCTGATAGTTTATTGACGATTTACCTGTACCATGAAAATGAGTATGCTCGTAAAATTGTTTTAAAACCGCAAGGATTACGCTATGAGGAATTATGTAAGGAGATTAACCAATGAAGGTATTAGCTATTGATACTTCGAATTACGCCTTAGGAATTTCACTTATTGATGAAGATAAGGTAATTGGCGAGTATATTACGAATGTAAAGAAAAATCACTCAGTCCGAGTTATGCCAGCAATAGAGGAATTAATGAAGGATTGTGACATCCTTCCTTCAGATTTAACAAAGGTCGTCGTGGCAAAAGGTCCAGGATCTTACACAGGTGTTCGAATCGGAGTAACGATAGCCAAAACATTAGCTTGGACATTGGGAATACCATTAGTAGGGATTTCAAGTTTAGAAGTATTGGCAGCGTCAGTCGGTCGTTATTTTCAAGGAAGCATTTCGCCATTATTTGATGCTAGACGAGGACAGGTCTATACTGGACTTTACCAATACCTTGAAGGAAAGCTGTTAGTTATCGAAAAGGATCAACTTATACTTTCAAAGGACTGGGCACAAGAGTTGAAAAGTCGATCTGAAAACATCTTATTTATCGGCAATGATTTACCTATTCATCGAAATGGAATTCAAGAAGTGCTTGGCCATCAGGCTTTCTTTGCAGAGATATCTGAACATAATCCACGTCCCTCCGAATTAGCTTTGTTAGGTAGGGATTTACCTGGAGAAGATGTTCATTCCTTTGTACCGAACTATATAAGGCTAGCTGAAGCTGAGGCAAAGTGGTTAGAAGCAAGAAAAGAAATGCAATAGTTTAAAGAAGGAAGAATGATATGAACGGATCACTAACTTTCCGATATATGGAGTTAAAAGATATTGATGATGTATTAAAAATAGAACATGAATCGTTCACTGCCCCATGGAGTCGGCAAGCGTTTGTCAGTGAACTGACAAACAATCGGTTTGCAGTCTATATGGTCATTGAAGAGGAAGAACAGGTAATAGGTTACTGTGGTGTATGGGTGATTGTTGATGAGGCACATGTAACAAACATTGCACTTCTCCCTGAACATAGAGGAAAAAAATTAGGAGAAGCCTTGTTATCGAAAGTAATAGAGGTAACGAAGAAATTGGGTGCAGTAAAGATGACTCTTGAAGTAAGGGTAACCAACTCAGTAGCGCTTGCTTTATACCGGAAACTTGGGTTTAAAGATGGTGCAATTCGTAAAGGGTATTATACTGACAACAATGAAGATGCTTTAGTAATGTGGGTGGAGCTATGAGAAAAGATCAATTAATAATGGGAATTGAGTCAAGCTGTGACGAAACGGCTGTTGCGATTATTAAAAATGGCCGGGAGATTATTGCAAATGTTGTTGCTTCACAAATTGAAAGTCATAAAAGATTTGGCGGTGTTGTTCCAGAAATAGCATCGCGACACCATGTAGAGCAAATCACAATTGTTTTAGAGGAAGCCATGGAACAAGCAGGTGTCACGTTTAAAGACATAGATGCTATTGCTGTTACGGAAGGTCCAGGCCTAGTTGGCGCCCTTTTAATTGGAATAAATGCAGCTAAGGCTATTGCTTTTGCTCATAATATTCCGCTCATTGGGGTCCATCATATCACCGGTCATATTTATGCTAATCACTTTGTGACTGAGATGAAATTTCCACTAATGTCCTTAGTTGTTTCTGGTGGACATACTGAGCTAGTTTATATGAAGGAACATGGCGATTTTGAGGTTATTGGAGAAACAAGAGACGATGCAGCAGGTGAAGCTTACGATAAGGTTGCGCGAACATTGAATCAACCTTATCCAGGAGGTCCTCACATAGACCAAATGGCTCAAGTAGGAAAACCTACAATTAATCTACCAAGAGCATGGCTTGAAGAGGGCTCATATGATTTTAGCTTCAGTGGATTAAAATCTGCTGTAATAAATACTGTCCATAATGCAGAGCAGCGTGGGGAGCAAATTAAACCAGAAGATCTTGCGGCAAGTTTTCAGCAAAGTGTTATTGATGTATTAGTTACAAAGGCAATAAGGGCTGCCAAAGAATATCAGGTTAAGCAAGTACTGCTTGCTGGAGGTGTTGCAGCAAATAAAGGGTTAAGAGCTGCATTAACGGAGTCATTTAGTGAATTACCCGAAATTGAGTTGGTCATTCCTCCATTATCCCTATGTACGGATAATGCTGCGATGATTGGAGCTGTGGGTAGTGTTTTATATGAAAAGGGAAAACGGGCCGATCTTTCATTAAATGCTAATCCGGGTTTGGATATTACTATCAACAATTAAGTATAAGATCTCTGTTATTTCGACAGTCCAGAAATAGATGAAAAGAAGTCTATCCACAGTTATTAACAGAAAATATTTTACTCTTCTTATTTCAAGAAGAGTTTTTTTGTGGATAAGTATAAAGTGTCTGTGGACAATGTGGATAAATATTGATAAAACTGTGGATAATGTGGAAAACTACTGTGGATGTTATTAAAATAATAAACTTGATGTGAATAAAATTGTTAATAAGTCATGGATAACTTTTCTGGCTATGAGATTGTACCCATTTTCGCAAAATTGCATGAAGAATATCGAAAAAAGTAGATAAATATCGAAAAAACAACTTGAAATAAAATGAAAAAAAACCACAAAATTCGGGACACAATCAGTCGACGATTTTGTGGTTTTAATATTATAGAATAATCAGTGTTTCAGGTTTTCTGCTAGTCTTCTGCAAGTTCTGCCCATTCTTCCATTAGTTCTTCAATCTTGGCATGTGCCACCTCATTTTGACCGTTAAGCTCCAACACTTTTTCATGGTTTTGATAAATCTCGGGGTCACATAAAAGTTGTTCGTTAGATGAAATCAGTGCCTCTAATTCTTCGACACCTACCTCAATCTCCTCAATTCTTCGTTGACGCTGACGCTCCAATTTTTTTGTTTCCTTATCTTGTTGATAAGTATTTTTTACAGGAGCACTAGTAAGTGTTGTCCCCACTTTAGGTGTATTCTCAAGTGCTTTTAACTCTACTTGTTCGAGTTTCTTTTCAACGTAGTAGTCATAATCACCTAAATATTCGACAGCGC
Source organism: uncultured Bacillus sp. (assembly GCA_963524115.1). Taxonomy (GTDB): domain Bacteria; phylum Bacillota; class Bacilli; order Bacillales; family Cytobacillaceae; genus Bacillus_BU. The sequence goes on along the minus strand of CAURFY010000128.1, from coordinate 3,021 downwards.
CATCTTTCCCTAATTCGAGCACTTTCGTAACGATGCGATTAATGAAATAACGGTCATGTGATACGAATAAAATAGTACCAGGATAATCGATGAGGGCATTTTCCAGTACTTCTTTACTATCTAAATCCAAATGGTTCGTTGGCTCATCGAGAATTAACAGATTCGCCTTTTCCATCATCAGTTTGGCGAGGGCAAGACGAGCCTTTTCTCCGCCGCTCAAGGTTGAAACAATTTTTAAAACATCGTCACCTGAAAATAAAAAGTTTCCTAAAACGGTTCGAACTTCTTTTTCAGGTTTTAACGGATATTCATCCCAAAGTTCATTTAATACGCGTTTATTTGATGTTAATTCAGCTTGTTCCTGATCATAATAGCCAATCGAAACGTTGGCGCCTAATTGGAACGTACCAGCTAATGGAGGTAGTTTTTGCACAATTGTTTTTAATAAAGTGGACTTACCAATACCGTTCGGTCCCACAAGTGCAATACTTTCCCCACGGGCTATCCTAATAGAAATGTTTTCCGACACCTTTTCTTCGCCATAGCCAACTGCGACAGAATTTACATTTAAAACTTCATTTCCGCTTTGTTTTTCTATTTCAAAAGAGAATGTAGCAGATTTTTCATTTCCAAGTGGCCGGTTCATAACATCCATTCGATCAAGCTGTTTACGGCGGCTTTGCGCCCGTTTGGTCGTGGAGGCCCGGGCAAGGTTTCGGGCAACAAAATCTTGTAATTTGGAAATTTCATCCTGTTGCTTTTCATACATTTTCATTTCTCGTTCATAGTTTTCAGCCTTGTGCACAAGATAGGAACTATAATTTCCAGTAAACTTAAGGATTTGCTGGCGGGACATTTCATACACCTGATTGACAACCTTATCCAAAAAGTAGCGATCATGGGAAACAATTAAAATAGCCCCTTCGTAATTTTGCAGATATTGTTCTAACCAGGACAATGTTTCAATGTCTAAATGGTTCGTGGGTTCGTCCAAAATTAGGATATCAGGCTTCGTTAATAATAATTTTCCCAGTGCAAGGCGGGTTTTTTGGCCACCGCTCAGGCTGGAAATTTTGGTGGAATAATCAAATGTATGAAAATTTAAACCGTGAAGGACGGAACGAATATCGGCCTCGTATTGGTAACCACCAAGATCTTTAAATTGAACCTGCAGGAGGTCATAATCCTTTAATAATTTTTCGTAAGCGTTCGTCTCATTTAATATTGCAGGATCAGACATTTGCTCTTCGTATTGACGAAGCTTTTGTTCAAGCGTTCGTAATCCTGCAAAAACGGTAAGCATTTCTTCCCAAATGGAAAGGCTTGATTCCAGTCCCGTATTTTGTGCTAAGTACCCAATCGTTACTTCCTTTGGTTTCATGATTTCCCCAGAATCAAAGGACATGTGCCCAGCAATGATTTTTAACAAAGTGGATTTTCCAGCCCCATTTCGGCCCACTAAGGCAATTCTGTCTCGGGTTTGTACTTCTAGTTTAATATTAGATAAAATAAGATCGGCACCATAATATTTATTTAATTGATTGACTTGTAATAATATCATTGTTTTTCACCTCTATTACGATAGAGTAAGTTTATCGTATTCCTATCATATCAGCAATATCTTCAATCTTGTGAAGGAAAATACAAGTTGATACATACATAATTGGAAAAATGGTGTATGATTTTGTTAGAAAGGTGTGTACATATGGGAGAATTTACGCATTTTAATGAAGAGGGCCGTGCTAAAATGGTCGATGTTAGTAATAAACCTGAAACAATTAGAACGGCATTAGCCTACTCAAGTATTACTGTTAACAGTGATATTTATGAAAAAATAACGAATAATGAAATGAAAAAAGGGGATGTCCTAGCAGTTGCACAGGTTGCGGCGGTTATGGCATGCAAAAAGACTTGGGATATAATTCCAATGTGTCACCCGATTCCTTTAAATGGTGTAGATATTTCTTTTTCATGGGAAAAAGAAAATCATGATTATACTTTGCACATTTCAGCAAAGGTAAAAACAAAAGGAAATACAGGTGTAGAAATGGAAGCGTTAACAGCAGCTTCAGTTTGTGCTTTAACGGTTTACGATATGTGTAAGGCAGTCGATAAAGGTATGGTAATTGGAAAAACGTTTTTGGTTGAAAAAACAGGTGGGAAAAGTGGAGATTTTCATAGAGAAAACCGAGTGAAATAATTTTATATCGGAGAGGAGAGTTGTTATGGCAAATGAGGGTTCATCCAAAATACCTCAAGCCACTGCAAAAAGATTACCACTCTATTATCGTTTCTTAAAAAATTTACATACATCAGGAAAACAGCGCGTTTCATCTGCAGAGCTTAGCGAGGCAGTTAAAGTAGATTCTGCAACCATTCGTAGAGACTTTTCCTATTTTGGTGCGTTAGGGAAAAAGGGTTACGGTTACAATGTGAATTACCTGCTGACATTTTTCCGAAAAACACTTGATCAGGATGAATTAACAAAGGTCGCTTTAATCGGTGTAGGTAATCTAGGGACAGCGTTGTTAAATTACAATTTTTTGAAAAATAATAATACGAAAATCGCCATAGCATTTGATGTAGACCCCGCCAAGGTTGGAACCAGTATTCTAGATGTCCCTGTTTCGCATCTGGATGATTTAGAGAAAAAAATTGCAGAAGAGAATATTCATGTAGCGATTCTGACGATTCCAGCACCAGCAGCTCAAGCGACAACTGACCGTTTAATCAGTGGACCTATTAAGGGGATTCTTAATTTTACGCCAGCACGATTGAATGTTCCTTCGAGCATTCGTGTTCATCATATTGATTTGGCTGTAGAATTGCAATCACTTGTTTATTTCTTAAAGCACTATCCAAAGGTAGAAGAGGAATAAAAAAATGAGCCTATTTTGGCTCATCAGATTGTCGAGAAGAAGTATTTTTCTCGACAATTTTTATATATTATTTGTAGCCATGCTAAATGGCCGGTTGATTTCCGCTCCAGGTGCTCGCTTTCCGCGGGGTGGGCGGTGAGCC
>CAURFY010000127.1:0-6859 GCA_963524115.1 uncultured Bacillus sp. | reverse complement strand
CTGTAGCACCAGTAGGTCCTGTTCCTCCGGTAGGCCCAGTTGGTCCCGTTCCTCCTGTAGCACCAGTAGGTCCTGTCCCTCCTGTGGCGCCGGTAGGTCCTGTTGGTCCAGTAGGTCCAGGTGCTCCTGTAGGGCCTGTTTGCCCTTTTTCACAACAACAGCAACAGCAACAGCAATCATGATCATGGTCATTGTCATGGTCATGACAATGGTCTTTGTCATGGTCTTTGTCATTATGCTTATGACTTGATTTAGAATATTTAGACTTATGTTTGTCGTCTTTTGGCATTTTTTCAACTCCTATATACAAAATTGTACTTGCTTTATATTTATATCGATTATGTAAGGAAATGGAATCGGCAAAATGCTTAGAAATCAATAAACTTATTAAAAATAATAAAAAAGCCTAATTTTAAGGTAGGCTTTTTAAAGAATTGAAATAATAAAAAAACATTTATTTTTTTATGTAGATATAATAAACTTAAAAGCCAATTGATCAGTGACTGTTCACCTCTAAAACCTTAACTTTTTTAGGTGTCCATTTTCCATTCACACAGGAATAGTATGATTCTACAAAGGCAATAGTATCTGTTTTTCCAGTACCACTAATAATCTGTACTCCTTTTAAACCCATTTCATTTTCATGGAGTTTAATAGGCGTTAACCCACCATATGGTCGAATAACTAGTTCAGTTGGTTCGTTAACTTTTCCGTTTCGGTAAATACCAAGTGAATCGTAATTCTCTTTCCTTGAATGCAGCTTTAACATATAATACATTTTTGTTTCTTGTATGGTAATTTTAGCAAGGTAATCATTTGAAAATTGCCCTTGAATAGTTGGTAACACTGGTACACTCCACTCTTTTAATATAGAATCCTTAAATGAAAATAGCTGATGTTCCACCGTTCCCCCTTTAGAAAAACGAACAAATACCTCTTTTACACCATCTTGATTAAAATCTACCAAATCCATTTTAGAATTATGACCATTCTTAAGATTGATCACCTGTGTTTTTCCATTAGAAAGCTTTATGGATATAACTAGTTTTGGGCTATTATTTCCATGTTTTCGCATTGAGTTTTCCTTAAGTGATACCTCGTCCTTCACACCATCCCCTGTAATATCTGCTTTCTTTAGCAACATCTTCGGTTTGTTCGGTGTTGCTTCCACCGTAATAGCTGCAAAGGTCATTAATAAGAATGCAACACAGACAATAAGTAGTTTTTTTTTCATAGAACCATCTCCTGTGTATTTATTCCATACTAGTATGACCAATTCAAGAAAAATAATGTTATGAAGGAGTGATTTGGTTTCAAAATAAAAAAAGGACGATTGCCCATATGGGAATCAGTCCTTTAATGACATATTAATATTTTTTACTATTCATTTGGATTTTCAATCACCCAAATTTCAACTGTTTTGCCACTTTCGCTTTCATCCAACAAAAATGAACCATTTGAATATCGGTCATTATTGCGGATACTTGCAGCATTTATGCTTTCAATCGTTCCTTTTTCGGATTGTATATAAATATCGTCCTTCTCGTGTACAAGAACAAAACCAATTACTCGATGCGGATTCGTTTTTAGTTCGCGTAATAAGATAAGACCACGTTTTGCACGGGTTGCACGCTCAAATTCTGAAAGCTTCATTTTTTTAACTGCACCTCGTTGAGTTGCAATAACGATAGCTCTGTTTTCTGTTTGGGACAATAGTTTGCCACTAATGACATAGTCATTGTCCTTTAAGTTTATCCCTTTCACTCCAGCCGCACGGGCTCCAACAATGCTAACTTCCTCTTCACTGAACCAAAGTGCATAACCATTATGAGTCATTAAAAATATATCATTTTTCCCATCAGTTAAATAAACTTCAATCACAATGTCTTTGTCTTTTAGATTAATCGCAGTTAACGGTTTTGAATATCGTTGCGCTTTATATTGATTTAACTCAGTTTTTTTGACCATTCCATTTTTAGTTACGAACAATAAATATTGATTAGTATTGAAATCCTTAATCGGAATCGCTTTTAGAATGGATTCGTCTCGATCGATCGGAATAATATTAGCAATATGCTGTCCTAAGTCTTTCCACCGTCTATCTGGCAACTCATGGACTGGACAGAATAAATAATTTCCCTTGTTTGTGAAAAGTAATAGGACATCGGTTGTGTTCATATCTAGCCTAGAAAGTAAACGATCTGAATCCTTCATTGCCAGATCCTGTCCATTTGATGCAGCGTAAGAGCGTTGGCTTGTCCGCTTTACATAACCCTGTTTGGTTACTGATACAATGACATCTTCATTGGCAATCATCACTTCGAGATTTATTTTGATTTCTTCAATTTCAGCTTGAACCACGGAACGTCTCGCATCTGCGAATTTCTTTTTGACTTCTTTTAAATCTTTTTTAATCACATTCAAAAGGGTATGCTCACTGTTTAAAATGGAAGTCAATTCTTCTATCTTTTTTGCTAGTTCTTCCGCTTCCTTTTGCAATGCAGTAATATCCGTATTCGTTAAACGATATAACTGTAAGGATACAATCGCCTCTGCTTGGGGTTCGGTAAATTGAAATCTAGCAATTAAATTATCCTTGGCGTCTCTTTTGTCTTTAGATGCCCTTATGGTTGTTATAACTTCATCAAGAATTGATAGTGCCTTCATTAATCCTTCAACAATATGTTGACGCTCACTAGCTTTTCTTAACTCATAATTAGATCTTCTTGTAATAACTTCCTTCTGATGGTCAATATAGGCAGAGAGAAGTTCCCTAATCCCCATCAGCACTGGTCTCTTGTTAAAGATCGCAACCATATTAAAATTATAAGTGACTTGCAAATCACTATTTTTATATAAATAATTAAGGACACCTTCAGCATCCACATCTTTTTTTAATTCAATTACGATTCTTAAACCAGTTCGATCGGTTTCATCACGTACTTCAGAAATTCCTTCAAGCTTTCGGTCAAGCCGAAATTCATCCATTTTTTTAACCAAATTAGCTTTATTTACTTCAAATGGGATTTCGGTGATCACGATTTGTTGTTTTCCACCACGAACATCTTCAATTTCAGCTTTTCCACGAATAATGATTTTACCCTTACCTGTTTCATAGGCTTTTTTAATTCCGTCAACACCTTGAATGATCCCACCCGTAGGGAAATCTGGACCTTTAATTACGGACATTATTTCTTCAACAGAAACATCAGGTTTGTTCATTTTCATGATAACTGCATCAATCACTTCACCAAGGTGGTGCGGTGGTATTTCTGTTGCATAACCTGCTGAAATTCCAGTAGAGCCATTAACCAAAAGGTTTGGAAACATGGCAGGAAGTACGGTTGGCTCACTTGAGGTGTCATCAAAATTCGGGATAAAATCAACGGTTTCTTTTTCAATATCCCTTAATAACTCAGCGGCAATAGCGGAAAGTCTTGCTTCTGTATAACGCATCGCTGCAGGAGGGTCTCCATCCATACTTCCGTTATTCCCATGCATTTCAACCAGATAATTTCGCACTTTCCAATCCTGACTCATTCGGACCATTGCATCGTAAACAGAAGAATCACCATGTGGATGATAGTTACCAATTACGTTACCAACCGTTTTAGCTGATTTGCGAAATCCCTTTTCATGTGTATTACCTTCTGCATGCATGGCGTATAAAATCCTTCTTTGAACAGGTTTTAACCCGTCACGTGCATCAGGCAAAGCTCGTTCTTGGATAATATATTTACTATAGCGACCAAATCGGTCACCCATAACATCTTCAAGAGGAAGATCGCGGAATTTTTCTACTAAACTCATGCTTCTGTATCCTCCCCTGCGACACTAATATTCTCATTTTCAAGGATATTTCCATCTTCTTGTAACCCGAACTCCACATTGGCTTCAATCCATTTTCGTCGAGGTTCTACTTTATCTCCCATCAGCGTTGTAACACGACGTTCAGCTCGGGCAATATCATCGATCCGAACGCGGATTAATGTTCGAGTTTCGGGATTCATCGTTGTATCCCATAATTGATCTGCATTCATTTCGCCTAATCCTTTATAACGTTGGAGGATATAGCCTTTTCCAACTTTTTTAATGGCAGACTGAAGATCATCATCGCTCCAAGAGTACTCAATTACTTCTTTTTTTCCAGTTCCTTTACTTACTTTGTATAGAGGGGGAAGAGCAATAAAAACTTTTCCAGATTCTATCAAAGGTTTCATATATCTATAAAAGAAAGTTAATAGCAAAACCTGGATATGAGCCCCATCTGTATCAGCATCGGTCATAATAACAACTTTATCGTAATTTATATCTTCGACACTGAAGTCAGATCCAACCCCACCGCCAACAGCATGAATAATCGTATTTATTTCTTCATTTTTAAAAATGTCCGAGAGTTTCGCTTTCTCTGTGTTGATCACTTTTCCTCTTAACGGGAGTACTGCTTGGAAACGTCGGTCACGACCTTGTTTAGCAGAACCACCGGCAGAATCCCCCTCCACTAAATAAAGTTCATTTCTTTGGGGATTGCGGGACTGAGCTGGTGTTAATTTACCAGACAGAACTGCGTCTGAACGTTTCCGTTTTTTTCCGCTTCTGGCATCTTCGCGTGCTTTACGAGCTGCTTCTCTGGCTTGGTAGGCTTTTATTGATTTTTTGATGAGCAGTGAACTAATATCAGGGTTTTCCTCTAAAAAATAAGAAAGGTGTTCTGATACGACGGAATCGACCGCGGAACGGGCTTCACTTGTACCAAGCTTTCCTTTTGTTTGTCCTTCAAACTGTAAAAGATCCTCAGGGATTCGCACTGAAATTACCGCTGCTAAACCTTCGCGAATATCGGCCCCGTCTAGGTTTTTGTCTTTTTCTTTTATTAAACTAACTTTACGAGCATAGTCGTTGAAGACCCTTGTCATGGCTGACCTGCAACCTGCTTCATGGGTCCCACCGTCTTTGGTACGGACATTATTGACAAAGGAAAGAACATTTTCTGAATAACCATCATTAAATTGGAAAGAGAAATCCACTTCAATTCCGATTTGTTCACCCTCAATGTTTACAACAGGGTGAAGTACATCCTTTTCCTCGTTTAAGTATTCAACAAATGCCTCTATGCCGTTTTCGTAATGAAAAACATCCTGAACATCATTCCGATCGTCGATCATTTCTATTTTCAAGCCTTTAAGTAAAAAGGCAGATTCTCGTAAACGTTCACACAGGGTTTCATAATTATAAGTGGTTGCTGAAAAGATGGTAGGATCAGGCTTAAAATGAATGGTTGTCCCTGTCTGATTGGTCTTACCTATTTTCTCTAACGTCGTTACCGGCTTCCCGCCATGTTCAAATCGTTGTTCATATACAAAGGAATCACGCTTAATAGTGACTACGAGCCATTCGGACAAAGCATTTACAACGGAAGCACCAACACCGTGCAATCCTCCACTTGTCTTGTATCCACCTTGACCAAATTTCCCTCCTGCGTGAAGAACAGTTAGGATGACTTCCGGAGTAGGTTTTCCGAGTTTATGCATACCCGTAGGCATTCCTCGCCCTTTATCTTGAACACTTATCGAATTATCTTTATGGATTTTAACAATAATGTGATTTCCAAACCCTGATAAAGCTTCATCAACCGAGTTATCAACTATTTCATAAACTAAATGGTGTAGACCGCGGGCATCGGTGCTACCAATATACATACCAGGCCGTTTCCGAACTGCTTCAAGGCCTTCGAGCACCTGGATGGCGTCATCATTGTAATCAAATACTTGCTGGTTTCTTGCCACGTACATACCCCTTTCATCCATACAACACAACAAATCAAATCTATTTCTATGTTGTCAAACTTTGTTTAATTATTCGTCTAATGAATGGTATATTCCTTTTCGCTTCTGTAAATATCTATCCCTTCAGAACGAACGTTTGGATTATCATATCTTACCATATATTTTTTAAACGTCTAAGCCTTATTGTATCTATTTATTTCATTTTGGCAAACCGTTCCTTGATTTGCTCACGAATTTGTAGAAATTCCGAGGTTGAAAAAATGGATAACATGATTGGGGATATATTCAAGAACGAGGAAAAAAACAAAGTAGCATGAGGAAGTCCCATGCTACGCAATATCGCTATTTTGTTAAGGCATGTTCAACCTTAATGCAACGGTCCATAATTACAGTGTATCCCTTTTTCTTTAAAAAGTCATATGCTTCTTCATTTTCTAATCCAAGCTGTGCCCAAAACACATCTGCATCTATTTCGTCAAAGTCCTTCGCGACTTCAGGTAAAAATTCAGAACGACGGAAAACATTAACGATATCAACATGACCTTTAATATCGCTCAACTTAGAAACTGCTTTCAATCCTAACACTTCAGTAAATTGGGGATTAACTGGAATTATTTCATATCCAGCATCTTTCATTGCTTTTGAGACCATATAAGAAGTGCGGTCAGGTTTGTCGCTTATACCTACAACAGCAATTCGTTTAGCTTTTTTTAAAATAGCCCCAATTTCTTCTCGGCTTGGATTTTCAATCGACATGTTAAGCCACCCCTTTTACAATTTAATTATTATTTTACCGCTTATATTAAATAAATTCCTATTATTTTGCTTATAAAATAGGGGGAGCATACCACTAAATAAAAAATGTAAACCCATACTCCATAGTTCTTATTTAGAAGCTTCAAGGTCCTCTGCTATTTGAAGAGCTGTCCAGGCACCAGGAGCTGCAAAGTAGCGGGACCAGCTTCCTATACCAGCAAGACTATATTTACCAGTCAATTCGGCACGTTTTTTCAAAGACACTTCATCCTCAAGCCAAACTTTATAGGTCGCTTTTTCCTCTTCAGAATAAAATT
>CAURFY010000126.1:0-6900 GCA_963524115.1 uncultured Bacillus sp. | reverse complement strand
GTATTGCAGCAATTGAAGGTGGAAAATCAGTTGATACATCCATGGGCTTCACTCCACTTGCTGGGGTTACAATGGGAACGCGTTCAGGAAATATTGACCCTGCGTTAATTCCGTATATTATGGAAAAAACAGGAAAGAACGCTGAAGAGGTTTTAACTGTTTTAAATAAGGAAAGCGGTGTCTTAGGGGTTTCTGGTTTCTCAAGTGATCTTCGCGATATTGAAGAAGAAGCTTCAAAGGGTAATGACCGTGCTGAATTAGCGCTAGAATTGTTTGCAAACAAGATTCACAAATACCTTGGATCATATGCTGCACGGATGTTCGGTGTTGATGCGATTATTTTCACAGCGGGTATTGGTGAAAATAGTGAATCGATTCGTGCTCGTGTGCTAAGTGGATTAGAATTTATGGGTATTTATTGGGATCCGGCTTTAAACAAGGTACGTGGAAAGGAAGCATTTATTAACTACCCACACTCACCAGTTAAAGTCCTTATCATTCCAACGAATGAAGAAGTTATGATTGCTCGCGATGTAACGCGACTTTCCAATCTGTAAACATATCATAATGGGGCTGTCGGGTTTTTTTCTCGGCAGCCCTTTTGTCTTTCTTTTTGCATGGATTAGGTGTTTTTCTACAGTTTGCTGATTATGTTATACTGTAAAAAAGGGCTTCAGGTTGGGAGGGTTTTGCGGATGCCGCTAACTGAACGAGAAGCAAAAGTTTTACATGAAATATTAGAATGGGAAAATCAACTTAAGCAATATTTACCTAACGATTTCGAATTAACCTTTGATAAATATTTAGAACGTTCCTTCTCACTACTTTCTGAGGAAGTCCAGTCGCAGTTTTTTTCCATGATGGATGGCTGGTTTTTTCACCTTCATGCGTTGATCCAAGGCTCCCAGTTACAAATGGATGCAAAAGAGCGGATCTTATCAACTGGACGAATTTTTCATGATGACATAACTAAGATAGAGGAATTACGTCATTTAACGATCGACCAACTACAATACATAGCAGAACAACAAATATCTCGGCATCGTTTTTATTCATTTATTCAAGGTGGACTTTCAGGAACTGGGGGCAATCTTCTTCTCGGAACAGATATTCCAGCAATGGCTGTGATCAATTTGAGGGTGGTTCAATTAATCGCGATGACCTACGGTTTTGAAATCAATACTCCCTTTGAAATGATGACTTCACTTAAAGTTTTTCACGGCGCATCACTCCCATTAAGAATTCAAAGAAAAGTGTGGGATGAATTGTTGAACGACGTAGATCATTCGAAAAATGAATATTTTTATGAAGGTAAAGAAGATATAACCGATATTACTTGGATGGAACAGCCTCTTAAGCAAATGTTAAAAATTATGGTCATTTCTTTATTTAAAAGAAAGACGCTGAAAGGAATTCCATTTATTAGTGTTGGAATAGGCGCGGGTTCCAATTATTTGCTAACAAGAAAGATAACAGATTTTGCTCATAAATACTATCAAATGAGATATCTGTTAGCCAAGAAAGGAGAATAACATGAGTACGCAGGAGCATAAACAAGCAGCACCAAAAAGTGTGAATTGTAAAATCATCACTGTAAGTGATACAAGAAATAAGGATACCGATAAAAGTGGTAGATTAATGATTGATTTGCTTACGGAAGCGGGGCATTGCATCTCTGATTATGTCATTGTAAAAGATGAAGCGGGACAGATTCGAGAAGAGGTATTAAAAGGGTGTAAGGATTCTAATATTGATGCTATTCTAACAAATGGTGGGACGGGTATTGCCTTACGGGATGTTACGATTGAAACGGTGCGTGATTTGTTTACAAAAGAGATAACTGGGTTTGGTGAATTGTTTCGTATGTTAAGTTATCAAGAGGATATTGGATCCGCGGCAATTCTATCAAGGGCAATCGCAGGAACGGTGAACGATAAAGTGGTCTTTGCAACACCAGGATCAACAGGTGCCGTTAGACTTGCGATGGCAAAGCTTATTTTACCTGAAGTAGGTCACATCGTAGAAGAACTAAAAAAGGACTTGGAATAAAAGGCGTGTGAACGGAGCCGTAGTGAGAAATTTGTATTTTTCACCACATTGGAAGAACAGATTCGTTTTTGCGTTGCTCCACCCCTTTTTCCAAAAAAATTGAGCTTACTCTCCCATAAGGGAAGGATAAGCTCTTTTTAGAAAGTTTTATGGGTATTTAGCTTGATGAAGATCAAGATGAGGTTAGCGTTTGATGAGGTAAGATTTACATTATTGTTCTAATTTATTTTCATTCATATCATCTGAAGAGCGATACCAAATCCAAAGGTCATTGATTACAGAGGCAAGTTCGGCAATTTCATTGTTTAAGCGGCAAGAATACATAAAATCATTTTCGTCAGACAACTCAATTTGTTTTTGATTAATTTTCTGTTCCAAGTATGCAATTCGATCTGGAATTTGTCCTCGGATACCTTCCCAGTGTAAAAGGACTGAATGTTGGTCTAGCATATCGAAATTATTCCAATTCTCTTGCATGGTTGGTACAGGAATACCTAGACGTTCATCATGGAAAAAATAACCTTCCAACATAATAACTCCCCCAATCTTTTTGATTACTTATATTCTACTACACTATTAAGATTGTATCTATTGACATTTTTGTGACATACATCACTAAAAATTCTTTTTTGAAAGAATTATATAATAAGTATTGAAATTTTCTTAAAAAGTTGCTAAAGTGTATTCATATTGAATAAAAATTAAATTTAATGAATGTTTATACACATAGAATGGAGGAAAAAAATAAATGAATAAGCCTAAATTAGTTCTAGCATACTCCGGGGGTTTAGATACATCAGTTGCGATTAAATGGTTAATAGAAAAGGGTTATGATGTTGTAGCCTGCTGCCTTGATGTAGGTGAAGGTAAAGATTTAGCTTTTATTCAGCAAAAAGCAAAAGATATGGGTGCGGTTGAATCCTATATAATTGATGCAAAGGAAGAGTTTGCAAAGGATTTTGCATTAGTTGCCTTACAAGCTCAAGCTTATTATGAACAGAAATATCCACTTGTTTCTGCATTATCTCGCCCATTGATCGCCAAAAAATTAGTCGAAATTGCAGAAAAAGAAGGCGCTGTAGCTGTAGCACATGGCTGTACTGGAAAAGGAAATGACCAAGTTCGTTTTGAAGTTTCCTTCCAAGCTTTGAGTCCAGATTTAGAAGTACTTGCTCCAGTACGTGAATGGAAATGGTCTCGTGAAGAAGAAATCGAATATGCAAAACAACATGATATCCCAGTTCCAATTAATTTAGACAGTCCTTATTCAATTGATCAAAATCTATGGGGAAGAGCAAATGAATGTGGAATTCTAGAAGACCCATGGGCAGCTCCGCCAGAAGATGCATATGATTTAACAGTTAGTTTAGAAAATGCACCTGACACACCAGATGTAATTGAAATAGGGTTTGAAAAAGGGGTACCTGTTTCGTTAAATGGAGAGGCACTTCCATTGTCAGAAATCATTTTAAACTTAAATACAATTGCAGGTAAACATGGTGTAGGCCGTCTTGATCATGTTGAAAACAGACTTGTTGGAATTAAGTCTCGTGAAGTATATGAAATTCCAGGAGCATTGACATTACTTAAAGCACATAAGGAGCTTGAAGATTTAACACTTGTAAAAGAAGTGGCACACTTTAAACCGATTATTTCGCAAAAGCTTGCTGAAGTAATTTATAATGGTCTATGGTTTTCACCACTAACTGATGCACTCAAAGCTTTCTTAAAGGAAACACAAGAGTATGTAACGGGTACAGTTAGAGTGAAGTTATTCAAAGGACATGTGATTGTTGAAGGAAGAAAATCACCATATTCTTTATACGATGAAAAATTGGCAACGTACACTTCTGATGATGAGTTTGATCATGATGCAGCTGTCGGATTTATTAAGTTATGGGGGCTGCCAACAAAAGTTCAAAGCATTGTACAAACCAAGAAGGTGACAGTGTGAAAAAACTATGGGGCGGACGATTTACTAAAACAGCAGAAGAGTGGGTGGATGAATTCGGAGCTTCCATTTCATTTGATCAACAGCTAGTGATGGAGGATCTTGAAGGAAGCATCGCCCATGTTACCATGCTTGCAAAATGTGGAATTATCTCACCTGAAGAAGGGGAGATGATTAAAAACGGACTTGAATCTTTAAAGGAGGAAGCAAAAGAAAACAAGCTACCTTTTTCTGTGAAACTAGAGGATATCCATCTTAATAATGAAAGCTTTTTAACAGAAAAAATCGGACCTGTTGGTGGTAAATTGCATACTGGTAGAAGCAGAAACGACCAAGTTGCAACTGATATGCATTTATATTTGCGAAATCAACTAGATTTGATTGTGGAATTAATTGAAGAATTGCAATCTACATTAGTAGAGCAAGCAGAAAAGCATGTTGAAACGATTATGCCTGGGTATACTCACCTGCAACGTGCACAGCCAATTTCCTTTGCTCATCATCTTTTAGCGTATTTCTGGATGCTAGAGAGAGATAAAGACCGTTACGTTCAAAACCTTAAGCGAACCAACATCTCACCACTTGGTGCTGGAGCATTAGCTGGGACAACCTTCCCAATCGATCGCTTCTATAGTGCTGAGTTGTTAGAATTTGATGGAATCTATGAAAACAGTCTGGATGCTGTTAGCGATCGCGATTTTATTCTTGAGTTTCTATCAACAAGTTCCATTTTGATGATGCACCTTTCACGTTTAAGTGAAGAAATCATCCTATGGTCAAGCCAAGAGTTTCGTTTTATCGAGCTTGATGATAGCTTCTCTACTGGCTCTAGTATTATGCCACAAAAGAAAAATCCAGATATGGCTGAGCTTATTCGTGGTAAAACGGGTCGAGTTTACGGTAATTTAGTTGGTCTCTTAACTGTATTAAAAGGTTTACCACTTGCCTACAATAAGGACATGCAAGAGGATAAAGAGGGAATGTTTGATACAGTTAAAACGGTAACTGGCTCTCTAAAAATCTTTGCAGGGATGATTCGAACTTTGAAAGTTCGCACAGATGAAATGACAAAGGCGACAAAGACCGATTTTTCAAATGCTACTGAGTTAGCTGATTATTTGGCTGAAAAAGGGGTTCCTTTTAGAGAAGCACATGAGATTGTTGGAAAGCTTGTGCTCACCTGTGTCAATAAAGGATGTTATCTTGCTGACCTAACTCTTGAAGAGTATAAGACAGCAAATCCGTTATTCGAACAAGATATCTATGTAGCGCTAGATCCATACACTGCTGTGGAACGCAGAAACAGTGCAGGTGGAACTGGATTTAAGCAAGTGAATCTTGCCCTTGAAAAAGCAAAAGCATGCTTGAAAAAATAAACAAATGAAAGAGGCTGACTCAGATAATGAGTCAGCCTCTTTTGAGGTATCCGTATATGCGGACATCTGTTCCGTTATTTTTACAAAAAGTGTTGAATTGTTAGGCTAACCGGACATAGGATTCCTTATTTGCTGATAATTGAGCAGTATCCACTTGATATTATGTGAATAAGATATCCTATGTCCGCTAAAGTAGAAAAAATGGGAATAAATCAAAAATAAGGTCATATATGTCCGCTAAATGCAGGTTCACCAAATGAAAGAGGCTGACTCTGATAATGAGTCAGCCTCTTTTTAAGTATTATTGGAGTAGGTTTTATTCAGGAATATTGTCGGTACGAACAACTAAAACATCACAAGAAGCATACCGGGTAATGTGCTCTGAAACACTTCCGATAAAGAAACGTTCAACGGCATTTAATCCTGTTGCTCCGCACATAATCAAGTCTACATCATTACGTTTGGCAACATCCTTAGGAATTTTTATCTTTGGAGATCCATAGTCTATAACATAATCAACGTCTTTTACACCAGCATCAACAGCAAGTTTTTGATAGTTCTGCATCAACTCTGCAGCAAATTGATCTGCCCTTTCCGCAATGGCGCGGTCATAGGCTTCTACCGTTGCAAATGTTCTTGTATCTATGATGTGAGTTAATAGGAGTTTTGCATCATTACGTTTGGCAACCTCAATTGCCTTCTTAAATGCCCATTCTGCCTCTTTTGAACCATCTACAGCAACTAATATTTTTTTGTATCTTAAGGTCATGAATATCTCCTCCTTTACCTTTATTATACAATAAATAAAATCTGTGTATATATGTTTCGAAAACTCAAACAATAAGTCTCAGTTCAATATTTTTCATAAGGTGGGAGAAGGATCATGAAGAAACGTGAAGGAAATAACCAAACCAATTTTTCTTTTGATGAAGAAGGGGAACAAGAAGTAAGCGAACAAATAATGGATTCGTATAACAGTGGCGTAATAGATCAAGAACAGAATGAAAAAAAAGCTGGAGAAAAAATAAATACAACTTCTTGATTCGTCACAAAATTAAAAAACTAGCTGCCGATTTGGCAGCTTTTCCTTCTTCTTCATTATCCAACGGTGGTATATTTAGAGTGTATTTTATGAGGGATGGGGGGCTTTTGAATGCGTATTGGTGTGCCAAAGGAAGTAAAAAACAATGAGAATCGTGTAGCGATGACTCCTGCAGGTGTTATGAATCTGAATAAATTCGGACATGAATTGTACATTGAAACAGGTGCCGGCATTGGTTCAGGTTTTAGTGATGATGATTATTTGGCTGTCGGAGCAAAAATAGTCGACACAGCGGGTGAAGCCTGGACAATGGATATGGTTATGAAAGTGAAGGAACCAATCCCAAGTGAATACATTTATTTTCGTGAAAACTTAATTTTATTTACATACTTGCACCTAGCTCCAGAGCCAGAGTTGACAAAGGCATTGCTTGATAAAAAAGTAATTGGAGTGGCTTATGAAACGGTGCAGCTTCCTAATGG
>CAURFY010000125.1:0-6918 GCA_963524115.1 uncultured Bacillus sp. | reverse complement strand
TAAAATCCCTCGCCTTTCGAGGCGTGCCAGTTCAAGTCTGGCTTCGGGCACCATCCTTATCAAATACTCAAATTAATCTCCAGTATTTTTCATAGTCTTGCTCTTGACAACGGAGTCTTGATATGGAAAATTCATCTCAAAATTCAGTATTTATCGTTACTGTTATGTCCACTAAAGGTGGCGTGACGAAATCAACTAATATTTCCAATATTAGTGCATTCTGTGCTGATTGTGGTTTACGAACATTAATGATTGACACTGATATTCAACCAACTTTATCTACTTACTATACCTTAGACTACACTGCTCCACAGGGACTCTTTGAATTTCTCATTCAAAGTAATACAAACCCTGAGCAAGTCATTTCAAAAACTGAATATCAAAATCTCGATATTACAAATCACTGAAGATTGGTTATTCAATTAAAGCGCTTGAAATTTATCCGCCCATTGTGGAAAGAGTGAAGTGCACAGATTGCGAATATTTTCTTTTTCGTCTTTGTTATGACGATGAACAGAAAGAGTAAGACTGTCCGCTTATGATAAGCAACGCGTGCAGGAATAGCTAAATCAAGCAATTTCATATAAACGTCGTGACTTTCGGTGAAAGGTTTTCGCAGACTTTCAACAACGGTTTTTCAGCCCGGCATTCGCACTTTTTTGCGTGCGAACTAAGGCTTGTTTAGCCGATTCTAGTTGTCTCATGGCTTGTTCTAATTCACTAGTTTCATCGGCATAAGCAACCGTTGAGCACACAAGTGAAAAGAGAAAAAAGAAGGCTGAGTTACGCATGAATTTCTTGCTCCAAAGATTAATTTTATTGCGAAGAAATAATGCAAAATTTAGGAAAAGATTGTAATGAGAAATCCTATTGATAACTGGGATAGTTTATGAAGTCGATACTAAGTATCGACTTTAGTCGCTAGATAATTAGATAGTGCAATATTTTTGGCTGAAAGTTGAGAGGGGAATTACAAAAATCTGATTGCCATCTAACTGTGCAAAGAGTTGGCAACAAAGCTCGTTTCTAAGTTTATCCTGAATAGAATCAAATAAACGAGCAATATCAATTTCAGCAAGCTCTCTATCATAAATAGAAAGCAATTCTGTTTCATTATGGGGATACCAAATAACAAAAAAATGTCGTTCTAAACACTCATCTGGTAAGTTAGTAATTTTATTAAAATTAGGAGCATAGATATTTTTCAGTAAAAAATCCGTATGCTGAAATTTTTTAACAATCTCATTCAAAATAATTTTTTCTGGATGAGCATGCTGAAGTAAACGTTGCTCTTTCCTTGATAGCTGCTTTATAACTCTTGTGATATCGTTAAAGGAAGAATTACAATCAATGTATTGACGGTGTAAGTTTGAAAATTCCAAACAAAAGAATTTCCCATTTGCCAAATAGAAATAATCACAGCATTTTAATTTATTTCCAGCGATATCTTTAATTTGGCTATGATCGCGAATACCCTGTTTCCCACCTTTTCTTTCATCAACACGATAGCCCTCCGAAGACAATACTATACTGCAGGGGCTAATTTCATGATCTAGTGGTTCTTTAAAATCCTCCCAACACCTACTTGTCATCAAGGAAGTCTCGCTTTTAGTAATTCAACATAAGGACGTCCCAAATCTTCTTTTGCTCGACGGATATCAGTGATTAATCCTTCTGAAAGTATCGACGTACCTTCTTGAGTTAAGCGATTTAAGCTAAAGTGATCTTTTTCTACAAGTTGCTTTTCTTGACTTATAACATTTTCAAAACGATATATCATATCAAGACTATGAGTCGCGATAACAACCATTACTCCACGTTTACTCAGCTCAACCAATACATCTAACATCACATGCTGCCATTCAGTGTGTAAATTGACTTCAGGTTCATCAATAAACAAGTAACTCCCTTTAGAAAGAATATTTTGTTTAATTAGCAAAGCAATCAAACCTAAGTTGGAAATACCTGAAGAAACCATGTTCAATGGGATTTCAATATCCATTTGATCGTGGTCGATAAAGGTAATATCTCCATTCGTGATGTTAATAGACCCATTTATTTTACTTTCAATCAGTTCTAAAATAGGAAAGAATTCATTGTTATTTCCTGATATCTTGGAATCAAGCAACTGTTCTAAATCATAAAAATATTTTGGTACTTGATTTAAAAATCCTTTTCGACGAAAAGAAACGTTAGATAGTCGAATGTTTCTTAGCGCTCTTTTTAATTTGAAATAAATTGGCGATTCTAAATACACGACATTATAAAGATGTTGTAATTCCGCAATGCCATTAGGATTCAATGAAAAACCAACGCTATCCCCCTCAAGACGAACGGTTCCTATTTTAGAAAAGTCAAAGGTGCTTTTTTGACTATTCAACGATAATAGGTGAGAAAGTGTGGAGACTTGAAAGTTTTCGAGAAACTCTTGTTTGAGATCAGATTGAAACTGTGAAACATAAACATGCTCTATATCTTGAGAAAAAATACGAATATGACGAATATCATATTCAAGCATAGATAATTCAGGTGCAACTGACCCTAATTTAGTACCTTTTCCAACTGAAAGTTGTTTTTTTAATTGCTCAAAAGAACTCTGAATACGTGGATAAAAGTCATTAATCTTTTTAGAAATAACTACATTATCTAAGATAGTGACATCTTCATACACATCACCAATCTCACCTTCTAATTCAGAGATCGCATCCAATAAATCATTGATAACCGAAATATCTCTTTGAGATGGACGAATAAGATGATTTAAAATATCTAAAACTTGTCCAGTTGCAGAAGATAACCGCTCCATCAAGAAATCTGTCGCTAAATCCTTATTCATTGAATGAAAGATACTGTACAACGCTTTCGTAATAAAACTTTTACCACTCGAGTTAGGCCCGACAATGACAGTAAAAGGGCGAAGGTGAATATTTGCGGATTTCACCTTGCCAAAGTTTTGAATGTGTAAATCAATGTTCATCTTTTCTCAACAATAAATATACAAATCTAGTCGACTTTATTCTATGCTTGTAAAGCCTTGAAGTAAAGTTAAGACATCTCTGATCACAAATATTTCTTGAAGCTTGAAGCAGTAAATGAAATAGTCAAACCAAAGAAAATCGCTGATGGAATAAGGATCCAGTTAGGATGAATAGAAAAAGGGATCGACAAATAAAGCCCCCAAGCCAAAAGCATGGCCGGAAAGACCACTCTTTTGGCATGATGGTATTTAAACGCAGATTCACGCCCCACACCGAAACGACGTAAATCGCGCTGAACCAGTCCATCGCCCCCCCCTACAAGGGCAGAAAGTAAAAATAAGGGGCTAATGACCACAATAATCATCAATCGAATAATAAAGGTGATGATGACATAAAGAACCGATTCAATGTAATCACGCAAATAGTGATAAATCCAAGCACCCCATTCAGAATTATTCAGGTTATCAAGCCAACTTTGAATGCCGGTCTGCACAAAAAGCCAATGATGGGTTTGAATAATGCCCCATTCAATAAATTGTACCGGCGCACTGTAAAGCAGTGTTTTTTTGAAATTCAGAGGAGAACCAACCAAATTCATTTTGCATCACTAGTTTGCTATGTAAATAGCCCGGCGGATCCCAATATTGAAAGGCAATGCCCCCCCATTCAATTACAATACTGAGTAGCAATGAAAAAATGAGCGTTCCTATGATCTTATAGGGAAAAAACTCTTTTTTCTTTAGCTGGCGTGTTTCATTTTCGACTTCTGCCATTAATTCATCTTTTGTTATGACTGACGAACACACTGGACAAGGGCTTCACCAGGATATTGCTGAGTAAAACGTAACTAGAAACTAAAATAGCCTTCCGGTAGGACGGCATCAGGGCGGATTTCCTCATCATGAGTCCAAACTTCAATGCCGTATTACGCTAAATACCGGTCAAGTTCATGCAATGACCAACGATATTTTTGCCATTCAGGAAAAAACATTTCGGTCAGGAATACAAGACACTCATTATCAAATTGCCCGGAAGAGGATATGCCAAACATCGCTCTAGCATTGCGATCAAAACTTACCTGGCAATCAGGTGTATCAGTAATTCGCATTTCAAGTTTTTTCTTTGTCATGATGGATCTCTGAACGTATTTTTAGATAATTCTTTAAATGCCTCTAGGGCTTCTTTATTCGGTTGATAATTATGTACACCTTCCCACCAAGAATCAGTTAAACAATAGTTACTTCGCATATTCATAGTTGTATGGCTCACTTTCATCGTCATCGTGTTACTGTTATTCTTTCCTACGTTTAAATTTTGGACTTTTCCTTTAACTAGGATTTCCAAACAGCTGGTATTACATTCAATAAATTCTCCATTGATGAATACCCCCGTTTTTTCTTCGCTCATTGTACTTCTCCTATATGCGTTAAAAACTTAATGGTTGAAAGCCTTTCGGAAAAACGGTATAAATTGGCTCCCCAAAAACCAAAGGTCGCCCAAGTATGAAACCCAAATTCGCTAAAATGCCTCCACCACCAAAAACAAAAGAAGAACGTTTAACGAAAGCCCGATAACTCGACATATTTCTTCAATGTCACGTAAGGCGCGTGAATCTGTACATTTATACAAATTGTATTTTGATTGCTCATTGTCTAAACTTCTTAATTGGTAAATATTGGCATATATCCATATTGTGTCATTTGACACAATTATTATCGATCTGTGTTCATTGAATTATAAGTGGATAGTCAAGACTTACGGATTTGTGAAGAGAAAACTTCTTGATGAACATCTAGGAACGCCTCACAGCACGTTTAGCACTTGGGTTTCTCGTAGTTTTTTCCCTGCGGAATTAGTCATTCGTAGCGTGAAAAAAACGTGGCAAGATTGGATTATGTGGCCTATGGAAATGAGTCGGTTTTCGATAATACAGAAAACTTGAAATATTTTCATACAATAAAGCTAGAAAGTGGAAAAATCTTTCATAATGGATTAAATAATAGATGATAAAGAAGTTTTTAAGTCAGGATTCTAAATATCCAGTAATAGATTTTTTATTGTGGTTAGTTGTTTATCCATTTGTGATTGTGTTTGCGGTTGCTTTTGTTGCATTTATTTTTTCGTTTAGTGAATTTAAAGGGGCGAAAATCACGGATTGGATTAGTTCAATATCTGCATTTATTGCCATGGGGTTTACTGGTGGGTTATTAATTGTTACGGCTAAAGCAGCAAAATCGTGGAGAGAACAACGATTGCCTGATGCTAGAAGTGCAATAATTGAAAATCTAATCACATATGATGGAATCATCAATAATTTAATGGTTGAATTTAATCATGCCGGCAATGCTATTAGATATGAAAAAATTTTAACAACTTACCTTTCCTTATTTAATCAACTCTCAATTATAGAAAGTTCAATAATGAAATATTATCTTTTTGATCTTACTCAAAAGAAAGAAGTTGATGAACTATATTTAAAACTAAGAGATAGGCTAAACGACTTTGCAAAAGAAGTAAGCAAATATCTAAATAGTAGTATAAAAGGGAAAGACATCACCTTAAACCCTGACATTATAGAAAAATCCGTATTAATGTTCACCATCATAGACAAATTAAAATTTGATAAAGTTTTAAATAAATCCTTAGATGCAAGTTTTACTCTTCTATCGAAAATTGCTGGTGATAATGTTGTTATAAAACCAAACGAAAAAAATAATGGCTGTTCGTAAAGATACAAAAAACGGGAAATGGCTTGCGGAAGTTTATGTAAACGGCAAGCAGTCGCGTAAGTGGTTTTTAACCAAGGGCGATGCGCTACGTTTTTACAATCAAGCCAAAGAGGGTGCGCAAAGTGCGTTTGATTCGGTAGCAGTTTTAGAATCAAACGACTTGCCTGCGCTAAGTTTCTATGTGCAAGAATAGTTTAACGTGCATGGTAAAACGCTGTAGGACGGTGAGGCATGTTTAACCAAACTGAAAAACTTATGCGCAAACTTGGACGACCCGCCCGCGAATGAATTTAATGCAGAAATTTTTGCCGACTCCCGCAAACGCCGCCTTGATGGTGAGTTTGCGGTAAATAAAAACAATCCCCCGAAAGAAGCTACGGTAAACCGTGAACATGCTTACTTGCGGGCAGTTTTTAATGAACTGAAATCATTGCGAAAGTGGACAGCTGAAAATCCCCTTGACGGCGTACGCTTATTTAAAGAACGAGAAACAGAATTAGCGTTTTTGTATGAGCGGGATATTTGCCGTTTATTAGTTGAGTGCGATAACTCTCGCAATGCTGATTTAGGCCTAATTGTCCGAATTTGTCTATCAACTGGTACTCATTAGAGTGAAGCTGAAACGCTCACCCAATCACAAGTTATGTCGTATAAAATCGCCTTCGTGAATACGAAATCAAAGAAAAATAGGACCGTGCCTATCAGCAAAGAATTATTTGATATGTTGCCTAAGAAACGTGGACGTTTATTTAATGATGCTTATGAATCCTTTGAAAATGCCGTTTTACGTGCCCAAATTGAATTACCGAAAGGACAACTTACCCACGTGTTACGCACTTTCGCCAGCCATTTTATGATGAACGGTGGGAATATTTTAGTATTGAAAGAAATTCTCGGTCATTCAACTATCGAAATTACGATGCGTTATGCGCACTTCGCCCCTTCGCACTTAGAAAGTGCGGTCAAATTCAATCCGCTTTCTAATCCTGCACAGTAAAAAGGGATTATTTTTCAAAAAATCCCTTGTACTTTTCCTTATTTTTAGTGGCGATTAAGTAGCGACGATGTTTTATATTTGCCTTTATATACTTTTATTTGCTATCTTAACACGTTGAAATTCAATTAAGTTATTGTTTTTTTTTGAAAAACTTATTATAGGATTTAAAATCCCTCGCCTTTCGAGGCGTGCCAGTTCAAGTCTGGCTTCGGGC
>CAURFY010000124.1:0-6977 GCA_963524115.1 uncultured Bacillus sp. | reverse complement strand
GTATCATAAACAGTATAAAGCTGAAAAAGCGAGAGATCCGGAGCGACTGCAGTCAACGGACAAAGTGAACAGGTTGCAAATGATCAAGGAAGATGTATACTCTTTTGCCAATTTGGAATCACTTGTAAAAAAACTAGAAAAACAGCTTACAGATTCTAAAGAAGAACTTCAAAAAACTGAGGAGAACTTCAAGAATACAGAAGATTCCTTGAAAAAATTACAAGTCGAAAAGCAGGATATTGAGCACTGTCAGCTTACTTTCCTTGAAAATAAACACCAAATAGAGTTGTATGAGGCCGAGCTTGAGCAATTAACGAAGTACGAAAATATGCAAAAACGCTGGAAACAAGCCACTACAGCATTACAAATTAGTAAAGATTATTATGAAAATAGCGTATTGCGACTAGATGATAGTAGAGCGCTTGTGGAAGAACTCCAGCAAAAATGGTTACACGGCCAAGCTACCATCCTCGCTGGTAAATTACATGACGGAGAAGCCTGTCCAGTCTGTGGTTCCAGCCAACACCCAGCTCCAGCGCTGGCGTTAGATGGCTCCGTTCCAAATGAAGAAGATATTAAAACAGCCAAAATACAGGTAAGCACCCTTGAAGCCGAAAAAGGAAAAGCGGAGTCTACATATTATGAAAGCCAGTCAACTCAAAATGCAATCGGCCAATCTTTGAATGAATTGAAACAAGCCATCATAACGAAGTGGCTTGATTTTACGAACGAACAGCTTGAGCCTTTAAAAGGAAAAATTTTAGCTAATCGAGTTGAACTCCTAAATGAACAAACCAGCCTTTCTGTAAAAATAAATAAGCTTGGTTCTTTGGGGAACCAGGTGGACACTTACGAAAAAAATAAGGTGAAGTTGGAAGAAAGATGCCAACAATTAATGGAGGCCATCCATAAATTAACGATCCAATTTACTGAAAGAAAAACGACTTTAACGCGAATGGTTGATCAAATTCCAGAGGAACTTCGGACCGTTGATGCTTATGAATTCCAAGTTAAACAAGCAATTAAAAACCAGAAAACACTTGAAATAGCCTTAGAGAAAGCACAAAAACAATACCAGGATACTAGAGAAAGCTTTGCGACTGAACAAGCCCGACTTGAAACCGTTCAGAAACAAGTCACTGAAACGGAACAAAAGCTTGATATTGAGCGGCAGGCATTTAAACAAAAATTAACCGAGCAGGGTTTCGAAAAGTATCTTCATTATGAAGATGCAAAAAGAACAGAGAACCAGGTAAACCAGTTAATCGAAATGGTTCGTGCCTATCGTGAAGAGCTACGGTCAGTCACAGACCGGTATCATGAATTAGCTGAATTACTTAAGGATGTTAAAGAGCCTGATTTACAGAATTTAAGACTAGCATTTGAGGTCATGAATAGACGATTAGAAGCGATCAGTGATGAATGTACGAGCTTATTAATGAAAAAAAGATCAAACGAAGAAATCTTAAATAAGGTGGAACAGCTTAATCAAGGCTTGAAGGAGTTAGAAGAGCGATACAAATTGATTGGACATTTATTTGAAATTGCTAAAGGGCAAAACACTTACCGCATCACATTTGAACGTTTTGTGCTGGCAGCCTTTTTAGACGAGATTTTAACCCAAGCCAATGTCCGCTTAACTAAAATGACAAGTGGTCGATATCAATTATCAAGGAAGACGGACCGTTCAAAGGGAGCTGGTCAAAGTGGCCTTGAGTTACTCGTGTTCGATCAATATACTGGACAAGAGCGACATGTTAAAACTCTATCGGGTGGAGAAAGCTTTAAAGCTGCTCTATCCTTAGCATTGGGACTTGCTGAGGTTGTTCAGCATCATGCAGGGGGAGTATCTTTAGAGACCATGTTTATTGATGAGGGTTTTGGAACATTGGATCCAGAGTCATTGGACCAAGCAATTGAAGCGTTAATTGACATCCAAAGTAGTGGGAGGCTGGTCGGCATTATATCACATGTTCCAGAATTGAAGGAACGAATTGATGCTCGCTTAGAAGTTTTCGCTACCCAATCCGGAAGCCGGACAGAATTTCAATTAATGAACTAACTAGATGTAAAAGAAGGTGTCGGATTTGGAGAAAAGATATTTTACGATTGGGATGGCTGGTCACATTGATCATGGGAAAACTTCCTTAACGAAGGCTTTAACAAACATTGATACTGACCGATTAAAAGAAGAAAAAGAACGGCAAATTTCAATTGAATTGGGGTTTGCTCCGCTTTTTGAGGATGATGAAATTCAAATTTCAGTAATCGATGTTCCGGGTCATGAACGATTTATTCGGCAAATGATTGCTGGTGTAGCGGGAATCGACCTTGTTGTTTTAGTGGTAGCTGGAGATGAAGGCGTCATGCCACAAACAAGGGAACATTTGGATATTTTAGGTTTCTTGGGAATAAAGAACGGGATTGTTGCCATCACAAAAATCGATCGGGTTGATGAAGAGTTTATCGACCTGGTTAAGGATGATATATTTAGTGAATTAGCAGGAACGGTGTTTGAGAATTCTCCCTATGTCCTTGTCGACAGCCTCTCTAAAAAGGGAACTGACGAGCTAAAAAGCTTGATTATTGATACACTGAAAGACCAAGAGATGCGGGACGCAAAGGGTGCGTTTCGCTTACCAATTGACCAAGTATTTACTGTAAAAGGTCAAGGGACAGTGGTTCGCGGAACGGTCTATGAGGGGACGGTTGAAGAAGGGCAAGCACTTAAGATTATGCCAAGTGGAATCGAGGTCCGTGCTCGGCAACTACAGGTTCATCACAAGCAGGCCAAAAAGGCCTTCGCAGGGCAACGTGCAGCCATAAACCTTTCAAACGTTTCGAAAGAGGATTTAGAACGAGGCGATGTGGTTGTTTCCTCTGAACATTTTAATGTGACTAGAACAATCGATGTGGCCATTCATGTTGTCGAGGATTTAGATTACATGGTAAAACAACGGATGCCGATTAAATGTCATATTGGTACTGCGGAAGTTATGGGGAGAATCGTTTTCTTTGACCGGAATGAATTAACCGAAGAAAATAATGAAATCCTGTGCCAACTTCGACTAGAAGAAGAAATCGTGACAAAAAGGGGAGACCGGTTTATCATTCGGCGTCCTAGTCCACAAGAAACGATAGGCGGCGGCTGGGTCATTGATCCAAGAGGAGAGAAATACCGCTTTGGCCTTCAAACAATGGAAGAACTTGAAAAGAAAAAAGTTGGAACACCTAGGGAGCGAATCATCGCTGCCTTGACTGAAGGAAAAAGCCTCGTCCTTCCTGAGTTAATTAAAAGAACGGCATTAGATGAAGAAACTTTATTAACTGAATTAAAAAGTGAAGAATTTCTGTTGTATAACGGAAAGGAATATACATTACAGTCATTAGTTTTGTTGATTGAAGATGATCTTTACGATCGATTGGGCGATTTTCATAAGGAATATCCGATGAAACAGGGGATCAATAAGGCTGAAATTTTGCAAACGATGCAAAAGTTTTACCCTAAGTCCTTATTGGATTATGTGATTGACCAAGGAGTTACGAATGGAACATTCGGTAAAAGAGAACAATTCGTTTTCCAAAGCGAGTTTACTCCGCATGTACCCCAAAACTGGCTAAAACGAACAGAAAATATGCTCCTTGTGATTAAAAAGGACAGTTTAAAGGTCCGTTATTTACAAGATTATTTTAAAGAGGCTGGGATTCCAGAACAGTTAACTGGAGACCTAAGACGATTCCTCATGGAACAAGGTCTAATAGTTCCGCTTGATGATCAATATTATTGGCATGGTGATGTGTTTAGGGATGCAGTAGCTGCCATGCAGAGCAATACGGGCGCTGAATTTGAAGTGGGCGATGCCAAGGAAGTATTGGATTTGTCTCGAAAATATATGATTCCGTTTTTAGAGTGTCTTGATGCAAAAGGGCTCACAAAAAGAGTTGATAATAAACGAGTATGGCAATAAGGTATCACATTTAAATAGAGTCGATGTTCTTTGATTAAAAGAACGTCGACTCTATTTTTGTATGGAAAAGGGACTATTAGATCAATATTTAAATGATAGGTCATCTTATGGAAATAGTTTGTTCATAAATAGATGGTACTTTATAAGAAAGAGACGATAAACATCCTGTGGAAAGGAAGATTCGAAATGAAAAACTTAAAAGTATGGATTTTAGAAAAAATAGAGGAAACTGTCGATGGGGAAAAAATGCATGTTATTCAAGTATACCCAGAGGAAAGCATGATAGTTCCCTTTGGTGAGTGCAAGACTGGATGGAAATATAAATGGGTATAAAATTCCACAAGTGGACGATGGGAGACCAATCCCATCGAAAAAAGGCTGAATCGAATTGGGATATCGAATCAGCCTTTTTACTTTACTAAATTAATGAATTTGTTTTATTTGAACACTTGTAGGTAATGGTTTGCGTTTTGAGAATTGTTTCATCATGAGTGAAGGTCCACCTAGATAGAATAAGTATCTCATTTCGATTACTTGTTTTAAGAATGCTGCAATTTTTCCTTTAACGATCACACTACCGACCTTACCAACAGCGTAATGGTCACTTATTGAAGCAACTGATCCTTTGTGGTGGTATTCAAATTCTTTTAAAGCTTGTCCGCGAAGAGTTGCAACAATGTTCTCTGCACAAACTGGAGCTTGTTGAAGAGCAACTTGAGCAGTTGGAGGAAGTGGTGACTTTTCATCCTTCATGAACATAGCGTTATCACCGATACAGAAGACGTTTTCTAAGCTTGGAATTCTTAGATATTTATCAACGACCATTTTACTACGAACAGTTTTCAGACCAGCTTTATCAAAAAGCTCATGTCCGCGAACACCACAAGACCATACTAATGTCTTTGTTGGTATTTCTTCTCCACTAGCGACCTTGACATAATTTTCAGTAAGCTCAAGGATTTTAGTAGAAGTTCTTACTTCAACACCATGTTCAATAAATAGCTTTGTTGTATAATCAACTGCTGATTTTTCGAATCCCGGTAGAACAGAAGGTGCAGCTTCAATGTTTATTAGCTTTACTTTATTAAAAGGAACACCATATGATTTTGCTAAATCAGGAAGTTTCTCAATTAATTCTCCGACTAACTCAACACCAGTAAAACCTGCTCCAGCCACAACAAATGTTAAACGGCTCTCGTCCTGGTCTTGTTTATAAAGAGAAAATTGTTTAAGAATATGAGGGAATAACTCCTTAGAGGTTTGGAAGCTTCTAAGGTTAAATGCATGTTCCTTTATTCCAGGAGTCCCGAATGTTTCAACTGCAAAGCCAAGTGCAATTAATAGATAGTCGTAGTTTACAGACTCCCCGCCTTCTAGCAGAATGTTCTTATGGTCAAAGTCAAAAGAAGCGACAGTAGCTTTCTTAAAAGTAACTTTGCTTTGATCAATAAGATCGCGAATTTGCATAGTGATTTTATCGTCAGGAGCTGTTCCAGCGCAAGTTTTGTGTAACTGTGTTGTAACATAATGATAATCATGTTTATTAATCAAGGTAACATCTGCTTCGCCGGGTTTAAGTAATTTTTCAAGGTTTTTTGATGTCATGATCCCGCCGTATCCTGCACCTAATATAACGATTTTTGGTTTTGCCATAGTAATCTTCCCCTTTAGTAAATGATAATATGTAACCGATTATGTGAATTGGTTCACAAGAGTGTATAAAAAATAAGAGCAAAATCATTATTACTCATGTGAATTCTTTCACAATAACTATATATATAGCTTACGATATTCATAGTTTTTGTTCAAGGTATATTCAGATAATATTTGTGACAATTTGTTAAAACCTCAGGCTCTATGCCTGAATTGATGTCGAATATACAAAAAAACGCTTATTCGATTGAATAAGCGTCTTTAAAGGATTATGAATTTACAGGAGCAGTTTCTTTTTTACGCATTGCTTCAGGAATATAAACGCAGAATGGTTCACTTTCCATATAGTCACCAGTCATGCCATATGCTCTTGAACGTGATCCACCACAAACTTTATTGAATTCACATACTCCACATTTTCCTTTGTAATTGTCAGGATTTCGTAATTCCTTAAGGACAGGGGATTCACGGTAAATCTCTGCTAATGATTTTTCACGAACATTCCCTACTACAATTGGAAGTAGTCCGCTTGGTAATACTTCACCAATATGGGAAACAAAGATAAAACCAACGCCATCGTTAACCCCTTTTGGAGCACGTTTTAATCCGTCAACCTTTGATGCTCCATCTTTTGTTAATGTATCTTCATAATTAATTTCATGCTTGTCCACACCATCGACATGCTCTCTTGACTTTTGTTGGAAAACTACGCGACGGTAGTGTTGTGCTGCCGTTGTTTTGATATCAAAAGGAGCTGTTTTGCTCAAATCATACAACCAACGGAATACTTTTTCATGCTCAGCCGGAGTGATACAAGCATCTGCTTGGCCACGTCCTGTTGGTACAAGTAGGAAGATATACCACATTACTGCACCTAACTCGGCAACAAGCTTAGCCATTTCTTCAAGATGGTCGTAGTTATAGCGAGAAATAACCGTATTAATCTGTAATGGCATTCCCATTTCGACCAACTCACGAATTTTTTGAACTGTTAAATCAAATGAACCAGGAGTTCCCCGGAAATGGTCATGAATTTCTGGTGTAGGTCCGTCTAGGCTGAAACCCCAACGAGAAAGTCCAACATCTTTTGCACGCTGCATTTTTTCCTTCGTCACATTATCTGTGGCACTTGGAACCATGGATACACGCATACCTTTTTTGACTGCATAGTCAGCAAGTTCAAACAAGTCTTCGCGCATCATACAATCTCCACCGGTAAATACAAGCATCGGATTATTCATTTCATAGATTTGATCAATAAGATTTATGCCTTCTTCATGATTTAATTCACGAGGGTCAGGAGTAAGTTGTGCGTCTGCTCTGCAGTGTACACACTTCAATTGGCAGGCTCTTGTA
>CAURFY010000123.1:0-6998 GCA_963524115.1 uncultured Bacillus sp. | reverse complement strand
ACTTGGTGTCGGCATCCGATACCCTCCCATAATTACTAATCAATGAAAAGTTTACTATAAGTGGCAAAGACTGACAAGGCAATTTGGATGAATCACTCTCCTTGGTTCACTAATTGCCCATCTAAAACAAATTTCAACTTTTGCTCTTTTTCATCCCAAGAAAGCTTGGCGTTAAATAGTTTCTCTTTCCCAGAAAACCCTTCAATTACATCAGTGATGCCATCTTTAAGTAGCTTTTTAATACTTTGCTGCGTAATTGATTTTCCCAAAAGTTTTTTAGAAATTGTAAAATTGCATTTTGTTTTGCTGTAATTAGAACAACCGTAAAATGTCCCTTTATCCACGACAAATCCATCACATTTTTTACAAGAGCCAAGTTTGACCACACGTTTTTGGGTCGCAGCACGAGGGACAAAACCTTCTTGGTCCCCGTCTGAAAACTGCCATTCCGTAGCTTCATTTGCAGTTGCACTAATCAAATGTGCCACCATCTTATTGGTTTGTTCCATAAACTGCTTTGGTGACGCTGTCCCTTGGGAAATTTCTTTAAGACGTTGCTCCCATTTGGCTGTCATTTCTGGAGAAGCAAGGATTTGACTACCAATTGCCGCAATAAGAATCTTCGCTTTTGCATTTGCGTAGACAAGGTTTTTTTTCACATCAATATAATTTCGATCCTTTAGCATCGTAATAATTCCAGCTCGTGTAGCCTCGGTTCCCAATCCTTCCGTTTTCATCAGGACCTTTTCTAATTCTTTATCTTCGATATGTTTACCAGCTGTTTTCATTAAAGTAATTAATTGGCCCTCAGTATATCGCTTAGGTGGTTGGGTCGAACTCTCCTTGACATCAACCTTTTTGACTTGACCCTGTTCACCTAGAAGTAAGTGCGGTAGCTCTGGTTCACCGTCTTTATCTTTCTGTTGAGGCAAAACCTTCCGCCATCCTTCTTCAAGCTCAACCTTCCCTTTTGAAATAAACTCAGCCCGACCATCCACTAGGGTTGTGATAGTTGTGTACTCGCTCACGGATTTCCCATAGTGAGCAGCAATTAGGCTTCTTACAATCATATCGTAGAGTAGTTTTTCATCAGGAGACAGTTTTCCAATGTTTGGAACTTGCTCTGTAGGAATAAGTGCATAGTGGTCCGTTACCTTTTTGTCATTAACAAAGCGCTTATTCGTTACAATCGACTCTACAGGAAGGGGAAATAAGCTTTGATACTCCTGTATTCCACCAATTTTTTTCAAAGTTTCCGGAAACGTCTCTGCTTCGCCTTTTGTTACATGCCTAGAATCACTTCGGGGGTAGGACACAATCCCCTTTTGGTATAGCTTTTGAAGGACATCCAACGTTTTTTTGGGAGGGAATTTAAATTTACGGTTAGCATCTGCCTGAAGGGCGGATAAATTGTATAAAAGCGGGGGCATATATTCCTTTTTCTCAGCCTTAACTTCAGCAATCACAGCTGGCTTCTGTTGGCAAAATGAAGCAATTTTCTCAGCCATTTCTTTTGTTTTTATCCGTGATTCTCCATCCTTTTCCCATTTACCAGTATATTTTTTCTCGGCTATTTTGAAATGAGCCTGGACTTCCCAAAAAGGTTCAGATACAAAATTTTCAATTTCGTGTTCTCTTTTGACGATTAATGCAAGGGTAGGTGTTTGAACTCTACCTACAGAAAACACATCTGAAAACCCTCGCTTTTGTAAAAGTAAACTATATAATCTCGAAGCATTCATGCCCACCACCCAATCGGCACACGCTCTTGTATATGCTTCAAAATAGAGGTTTCGGGTATCAGACTCGGCAAGAAGTGATTGAAACCCTTCCTTAATCGATTTTGGTGTTAACGAAGAAATCCATAGCCTCTGCATCGTTTTTTTGCATTTTGTCAGCCGAAGAATATTACGGACGATTAATTCTCCTTCACGCCCAGCATCCCCTGCGTGAATGATACCAGTGATCCTAGTATCATTAACCAATTTCTTAATGATCGCAAATTGCTTCGCCTTGTCCCTTGTCACTTCATACTGAAACTGACTTGGAATCATTGGCAACGTATTTAAGGACCACTTTTTCCAACCACTATCATATTTTTCTGGTGAAATAAGTTGGCACACATGACCAAC
This sequence comes from uncultured Bacillus sp., assembly GCA_963524115.1. Lineage (GTDB taxonomy): Bacteria > Bacillota > Bacilli > Bacillales > Cytobacillaceae > Bacillus_BU. The sequence goes on along the minus strand of CAURFY010000123.1, from coordinate 4,866 downwards.
TGCCCATGTGACAAATGCTCCTTTTGGGAAAACATCATTAGGCAATATTTCAACGAAACCCTGCTGCTTTTTAATTTTAAAAACAGAAGCCAAAGTCAGTCCTTGATCAGGCTTTTCAGCGATAATGAGTTTCATTTTGGTACTCCTCGTTTTTTAGATTGATAATTTTATTGTAAGGATAATTTCTTTCACAAGCAAAAGAAATTTAATTAAGAATAAACTGATAAAGGTTGAAAAAATCCCCAATTAGGTGCATTTTGTCATCATTTTGGGGATTTTTTAAATAAAAGAACTTTTAATGTACTATATTTTTTAGCCCTTACACCCAACCAAGTAACCTTACCGTTTGGGCGATTACAAAAGTAACAAAGATGGCAATCACAGTTGGGATTAAGAAAGACACGAACGTCCATTTTTTACTCTTTGTTTCTTTATAAATGTTGATTAATGTTGTTCCGCATGGATAATGGAGCAACGAAAATAGCATCATATTCAAAGCAGTAAGCCAAGTCCAACCATGCTCAAGGAATACTAATTTCAAATCTTTTATTTCATCGACTTCAATTAGTGCCCCAGTAGATAAATAACCCATTAACAGAATCGGCAAAACAATCTCGTTTGCTGGTAATCCTATCAAAAAGGCCATTAAAATAAAACCATCTAATCCAAGTGATTGACCAAATGGATCCAAAAAGTGAACAATATACAAAAGTAGGCTTTGGCCACTCACATCAACATTGGCCAATATCCATGTTAATAGCCCAGCTGGAGCAGCCACTTTTACGGCGCGAATTAAAACTGAAAGAGAGCGATTTAAAGAGGATCTTACTACCGTATCAAAAAATTTAGGTTTTCTGTATGGTGGGAGTTCTAAAGTATAGTGGGTTGGCACTCCTTTTAATGCAGTTTTGGATAAAACCCAAGAGACAACGAAAGTGATAATGATGCCAAACATAACAATTCCAACAATCACGGATGTCGTAACAAGCGATTTCATTCCACCAGTAAAACCGGTTGCCATAAATAATGAAGAAAGGACAATTAACGTCCCCCACCGTCCATTACACGGAACAAAGTTATTCGTCAAAATCGCTAACATTCGTTCTCTAGGTGATTCGATTATTCGTGTTGACATGACTGCTGCCGCATTACAACCAAAGCCCATGGCCATCGTTAATGATTGCTTTCCATGCGCACCAACTGATTTGAATAATCGATCCATATTAAAGGCAACTCGTGGAAGGTAACCATAATTTTCAAGCAGTGCAAATGCTGGGAAAAAAATCGCCATCGGTGGAAGCATGACACTGATTACCCAAGTAGTTCCGCGATATAAACCCAAAACAAGAAGACCATGAACCCATTCTGGCGATCCGATTGCAACAAAAAACTGAGTGATAAAGCCCTCAATCCATCCAAAAAACTGGGCCAATAGTTCAGAAGGGACATTTGCACCAGCAATCGTCAAATAAAATAATACCCCTAACATAGTTAACATGATTGGAAAACCAAAAAAAGATGAGGTAAAAATGGCATCTAACCTCTCAGTTCGACCATCGCTTTTACTTCCCTTATAGGACACAATTTCGTTGGTCAGTTGTTTACTCCTTTTATAAATACTCTCGACCATTTTGTCTCTCATGTTAAAAGAAGAAAGGGTATCCGCCTGGTGAATTAACTTTGATAGCCTATCCTCCACATCATCCATACTTTGAAGATTCATTTTTTATCCCACCCTTCGCTGCAATCAAACGCTTTTTGAATTCAGCCATCAGCTTTACATCGTTATCAAGAAGTCGAAGTGCAATCCATCTGGCCGGTGCCCCATCAGCAAAAACTTCTTTTATTTCCTGCTCCAATTTAGAAATCTTCAGTTCTGTTTCTTCGTCATAATTCAATACTGGCGGGTTACAAGTAATTGCTCCTGAAACCAATCTGTCGATGGTATCTAGAAGCTTTGCGATTCCCAGTTTATTTCTGGCAGATACTTTTATTACTGGAACACCTAATCTTCGCATCAGCAGCTGCTCGTTAATATTAATTCCCCGTTTTTCTGCTTCATCGATTATATTAATGCAAATAATCACCTTATCTGTTATTTCTAAAACCTGTAATACGAGATTTAAATTTCGTTCAATCGCTGTTGCATCTACGACAACAAGAGTGATATCCGGTTTATCAAATACGATAAAATTTCGTGCGACCTCTTCATCCACTGAATTAGAAAAAAGAGAATAGGTTCCAGGTAAATCAATTAAGCTATATTGAATATTTTTATGAGAAAAGATCCCTTGTTTCATATCAACAGTTTTCCCAGCCCAATTTCCTGTATGTTGTTTTAAACCGGTGAGTAAATTAAACAATGAGCTTTTTCCTGTATTAGGATTTCCGGCGAGTGCAATCCGGTAGTTACTCTGCATGTTGAACCAACTCCCCATATATTTTTTGACTTTCTTCTTTCCTTAGAGCAATGGTCGTATTACTTACTCTAAATGCAGTGGGATCACCCAGTGGGCTTCTCCTTTGCACCTCTACAACTGAGCCAGGAACAAATCCTAAGTCCAATAGCCTTCTGCGCATGACACCCTGTATGGTTAGATAATCAATTTTTATTAGATCCCCCTTGCATCCTTCGAATAAAGTTAGCTTGTTCCCTATATCCACTTTTATTTCCCCCGGTCTATATTTTTTACCCCACGCAACTTTTGAATTATATTATGATATATATTCTCAATTCGTTAACAGTTTTCACCTATATAAAAATAAAAAAATCGGCAACCAGCCGATTTTAATCAAATAATTTAATTTTTTGACTATAATCCATTCTTCTTATCGTGTTATCCGTTTGTACAAACCAGTTTTCCTTAGGAACAACAGTCGAAATGATGAGAATCAATGAAGGAATTTTCTCAACACGACAAACAATCATTCCAATCGTTTCATTCATAATAATAAACGAATCTCCATGGGGGAATTTTGTAAGTGTCGTACCAAGTTTTTGTAATGGAGCAACAATTGCCGCTCTCTCCTCTTTTTCAATGGAAAGATGTGGAGAAAATCGAACAATCCATTCTTCATCCTCAATCGTTATACGGAACATAAACTGACCCCATTTCTTAATATCCACTCAAAATAAATACTTACAAATATAAGTCAAAATTTCTTTTATCTTAAGGCTGTTTTCGTAAACATTGTTGCTATTAGAGAAGTGGTCGATTTCCGCTCCAATCTACTTCATTTTCAACGCTATCAATTCAAAACTCGTTCAAAAACAACAATCTTTTAGAAAACAGCCTATCTTAATACCTATGAAAAAGGTTTCTTATTATGAAAATTTTTCTGTTTTTATGATTCTGAAAATTGGATAACATTTACTATTTATAAGTTAATTTAATTTTATAAAATATTGGATTACACCCTTTAGTAAAGCGGTTTCATCCCTTGACTGATGCGTTTTGTTCCTGTATATTTAAATCATCATTTAGCAGAATATATTTCCGGTTTTGTTAAAATATATCCCAAAATATTTTCTGTTACATGAAAATATACAACTTTGACACAGGGGTGTCTCTAAAGCCTTAGGAGGAAATGAAATTATGCAAAACGGTAAAGTAAAATGGTTCAACAACGAAAAAGGATTTGGTTTTATTGAAATCGAAGGTGGAGACGATGTATTCGTACATTTTTCTGCTATCCAAGGTGAAGGCTATAAAGCGTTAGAAGAAGGTCAAGAGGTTTCTTTTGAAATCGTTGAAGGTAACCGCGGACCACAAGCAGCAAATGTTGTAAAATTATAATTACTGCCATCATAAATAGATTGAAACAGGCTGGCATTTTGCCAGCCTGTTATTTTTTAAGCATGTTTCCGTAGCTACTTATCTTTTCACCTACAGTGCATTCGGAGATACAAAATCGGTGTGCTCCTCGTCTGCCTTTTTCCTTCTTTACATGTTGATGAAGGAAACAGCCATTACAATAATGATTCATAAGCTGTTCAACCTCTTCTAATAACTCTTTTCGAGTCAAAGAATTACCGCCTTTCATTGCTTTTTATAAAATTTGCATTTTACTTTGAACCATTTTTCCTTCCAGAGCCTGTGTTGCTAGTTTATCTGCTTCCTTGTTTTCATTTCTTGGGATTGGGATGTATTTTGGCTTAATAGCCAAGGTTTGTAGTTTTTTTTCTATCCGATCAAGCCATCGATTGAGCTCCTCTTCAAAGCAAGGCCATTCACCGTCAAGTTGCTTTAAAACAACCTGAGAATCCCCTCTAAACTCACATGGCAAATGGTGAACGCCCATTTCTTCCAGAAGATTTAATGCAAAATAAAACGCAGCGTATTCCGCTTCATTATTTGTTTCCATTTCATCAAACTTTTCATTCGCTCTAATCCGATATTTCTTTTTACCTTGGTGAAAATAAATGACCACACCCAACCCAGCCTGTTTCCTTTCCTTCTGGAATCCACCATCAAAATAGACAGTTATTTCGGCTGCTTCTTCTTCAATCTCCGTGAGCAATTTTTTTAATTGCTTCAGATTCCAATCCGCCCCCATTTCATCATAAAAAGTGAAATCAGCTGCTCTCCCGGTCTTTTCAAGGTCTTCTGCAATTTTTAGGGCGACCTCTCCCGCAACTAATCCAGACTCAAACAATACAGGTTCCATTCCTTTTACTTTATAATTCCATTCCATTTTATATTTCATGATATTCAGCCTTTCTTTTTCATAGTCAAGGAACTCTTTGTTTTTATGATTAATTTTTCTTAATTTGCCTCGGTTTATGATACACTTACTTTTAGTTTACGCTTAATTGGAGGAATATTACCTTGATTGAAGTTTATATTGATGGTAAAAGCGCTGGTA
>CAURFY010000122.1:0-7003 GCA_963524115.1 uncultured Bacillus sp. | reverse complement strand
TCTCTTTTGCCGTTTTTTATTGTTTCCGAGATGTTGATTGGTTTCGGGGTAGTCAGGTTTATTGGGGTCTTACTTGAACCATTGATGCGGCCGATTTTCCGTGTGCCTGGGGTTGGTGGGTTTGTGTGGGCAATGGGGATGGCCTCTGGATATCCGGCTGGCGCCAAGCTAACTGCAAGGCTAAGACAGGAAGGTCAGTTAACGAGAATCGAAGCGGAAAGGCTTGTCTCATTTACGAACTCATCCAATCCTTTGTTCATTTTCGGGGCGGTTTCCGTGGGTTTTTTTTATAAACCTCAACTTGGGGTAATTCTTGCCCTTTCTCATTACTTTGGAAATATTTGTGTAGGTATTCTTATGAGATTCTATGGGAAAATTGAAGAAACAAAGGAAAATAAGCGACTTGGAAAATCCAAACTTCGATCGGCTCTTTCCGCACTCCATCAATCTAGAATAAATGATAACCGTCCTATCGGAAAGCTACTTGGTGATGCTGTAACGTCTTCCGTGCAGACTTTAATGATGATTGGCGGCTTTATCATCTTATTTTCAGTTATTAATAAATTACTATTTCATTTGAACATTACTGGATTTCTTTCTGGTGTATTAGAAATATTTTTTCGTATCCTCCATTTTCCTGAATCTCTGAGCATCCCTTTTATTTCAGGTTTGTTCGAACTCACCTTAGGAAGCCAGATGACAAGCCAGGTTACCGATGCGACACTTTTACAACAGACCATTATCACCAGTTTCATTTTAGCTTTTAGTGGATTAAGTGTCCAAGCACAGGTCGCTAGTATTTTAGCTCAAACCGATATTCGTTTTCAGCCCTTTTTCGTCGCCAGGATTTTCCATGGGATTTTCGCAAGTATCTTTACCTACCTATTTTGGGAGCCCATTTATGAACGGTTTTATTCGTCAGAACAGCCATCTAACGCTCTTCCAGTTGGATTAATCTTGGAAAACAACTGGATGTATAATACTTATCAAACTTTCATCCATATTGGACCAATTTTAACTATATTGACGATATCCATCCATGTCATAATCCTATCAAGGAACATCATGAAGCATTAAAAAAACGAGCACAATTCTATGTGCTCGTTTTGGCATTATTTTTTTAGTGCTGCAAACTTATCATGTAATTCTTTCGCTACTAGTGGAGGAACTAATTCAGAAATGTCTCCGTCATATTTTGCAACCTCTTTAACAATACTAGAGCTAAGAAACGAATATTGATTGTTCGTCATAATAAAGAATGTTTCTACATCGTCGTTCAATACCCGGTTCATTGAAGCATTTTGCATTTCATATTCAAAGTCAGATATGGCACGGAGACCACGAATCAAAGCATTAGCATTAACACTTTTTGCATAATCCACCAATAGTCCATCAAATGCGTCAACCTTCACATTCGGGATATGTTTAGTTACCTCTTTAATTAATTCAATTCTTTCGGCAACCGAAAATAATGGAGTCTTAGTTGAATTATTCAACACACTAACATAAATTTCATCGAAAATCTTAGCTCCACGAACGATAATGTCCAAATGTCCGTTTGTAATTGGATCAAAAGTACCTGGACAAACAGCAATACACGGCAAAACTATACCCCCTACTCCTCAACATCATTTTCAAAAATGGTAATATGAATGATTCCATACTGTTCCTGCTTTATTCGATGTAGATTTCCTATCCACTCCGGCAATTCAACATCATGACTATGTTCACAAACAATGATCCCTTTTGGAACAATAATTCTGTCATGGTCCAATTCAGTCAAGAGTGATAGGAGTTGTTGTTTCTTATATGGAGGATCCAAAAAAATAACATCAAATGAAAGCCCTCTTTTTTTTATCGCTTTAAGAGCTCTATTTGCTTCATTTCGATATATTTCTGAATATTCTCCTAAGTTGCAAAATTTAATATTTTCTTTTATAGTTTGAATGGCTTTGCCTTCTCTGTCAACAAAAATAACTTTTTCGAGTCCTCTACTTAAAGCTTCAATGCCCAACCCACCACTTCCAGCAAATAAATCGAGTCCTATTCCCCCTTCAAAATAAGGCCCAATAATATTAAAAATCGCTTCCTTCACCTTATCTGTCGTTGGTCTTGTTGTATTTCCTGGCACCGCTTTAAGAAACTTCCCTTTGCTTTTTCCGGATACTACTCTCAATGTTAGCTCACCACAACTTTTTCATTATCAATATTTTTTTCTATCCTACCACATAAGGACAGTTGTATCCAATCATTACTTTTTTACAAAAATAATCATTATAATCCCTAATTTAGGTATAATCCGGTTCATTGTGGAAATAATGTAAGTAACAACATCTATTCGAGGATGTTGTTGCCAACCGCGGAGAAGGCTTACGTTTCCCCATAAGTTCTTCCTCCGGTTTCTCCTCTCCCTTTGCCTTCTATCCTTACAGTTAAGGATATTGAAGGACCCTGCAATAATTTGCAGGGCTTTTTTTGTTAAAATATCCCCTGATTTAACTAAATATTCTATATTATAGCATGGCTTTTCCTTCTATTTTTCCAATAAGCATGGTACATTATTATGGATCAATATGTTTTTATGGAGGACTATGTTATGATTCAGCGTTTTATTGAACTAGGTGAAGGGTATTCTGATCTTTACGAATTAATTGAAATCGCCAAATCGAATCAACATCGATTATTAAGAATGATGGCTTTCCATTCTGTTGATAATGGGAAGGATGTCACTTCACTGGTTGTTATATTAAATCCTACTAATCCAGGTAATTTCCAGCCTTTATATCTGTCTAGAGAAGGGATTCCGAATCCTAATATCTTGCCAAATAAACGATTCGAGCTGTTCAGTGAAACAGCTAAGCTACTGCAAATGAACGTCATTGAACTTACTGTAAAACCTTCAAGTGAATTTGCTGAAAAAGAGTTGTTTTATCAATACTTAATTGGCATCCTTAGAATGAATCGCTATATCCCTTTTTTACATTGATAAAGGCTTCAATCAAAATTGTGCAAAAGTAAATAAATAAAAAAACGACAAGGCTTCGGGATTCCCCCACCTTGTCGTTTTTGGTTAATGATTATATTCCCATTTTGTAATCATATTCTTTGGCTTTATCAGGTTTAGAATTTTCAAATTCCAAACTTAAAAATGGCTTATAAGATGGTTCCACTTTTTTCACAAAAGAATAGGATTGCAATTTTGCGGTTAATTCCTCAGTATCTTCTTGGTTGCAATATAAAACCACATATTTTAATTTTTTTGATACAAAATGAACATTGCCAAATTTCCTAAGCATTTTTGCCTGCTTTAAAGAATAAAGCCATACGATAATTCCTTGTCGAGAACCAAACATTCTGTATTCCCCTTAAGACTTTTTAATAAGAATAGCATACAGACAATATACTCGCAATCATGTTGGACTGTTTATTTTGATGAACAGCCGCAACTTCCCCCAGATCCACAACCACCATGACTAGCAGAAAGGCTATCAAAGTGTGGGTTTCCCGTTGGAACCTTTATATTTTCTGAAACTGAATGACCAATTATTTTACTTATATCATCTAAGAGTGTCTGAAGCTCATTTTCAACCTGTTTAAAGGTTGCTACATGAGGATCGAGGTCCATTTCTCGCTTTACATCTCGAACACTTACCATGACCTGTCTATAATTCGGATGGTATTTTCCAAATCTTTGTACTTCCTCATATTGTTCTTTTACGCTCATAAATGCTTTTATTTTTCGCTGAGATTCTTCATTTTTTTTCAAAAGAAAAAAACATTCGCGATATCGATTGGCGATATCTGATTCTAGAATCATGGCGGCAAGTTGATCCGTTGTATCCAAAAGTTGCATTCTTTCAAATGTAGCAAGCAAATTGCTCACCTCCGTTTCATATTTTACCATGAAACGATTGGGAAAGCGAACAGCGTGTATTGTCAAGGGATAGTCACAGTGAATTCCTCTTTTAGTGAATAGGGTTGATTATATAGATTAACTACTTGTAACTCGATTGTGTGGTCACCTTCTGGCATACCCTTTATGATGAAAACAGAGGAATGAATTTCTTGCGTTTTTTTGCCATCAATATAGACGATTAATTTCCCTGTCTTTTTATGCTGATTATCATTTCGAAATGAAATCTCTGATAACATACATTCTACAAACAGATCTTTCCCCTTAACGAAATGCCGTACGAAAAATGGTGATTTGTTCTGGATGCCAAAAACAGGGGCAACAATCTCGTTATCCATCACTGCTCTAGTCGATAATTCCATTTTTAATTTAGGTTTGGGTATATCCTTATGACAAGCAGATAAAAATAAAAGCATAAAGATAGGGGCTAGCCTAAGTATCCCCATCATGTCCCATCACTCCTTTATGCTTTTATTGTATACAGCCGATCCATTTTTACTCATGAAACAGTTGCCCATCTAAGATTGAGAATTCATGGATTGAAACATGCTCATCATCATTGACGCCATTTGAACACCATGTGTGAATTTTTCTACTTGATGTGGAAACGTTTTTTTATAATAATGCATAGAAGATATTTCTAAGAGTTGTAATTCATGATGATTTATTGTAATTTTTCGATACCATTTATGCTGTTCTCGAACAAATTTCTGTAGTTGAGGGTTAATATTCAAATAGTCTAAGATCTCTTTTCTCATCGAAAATCTCCCTCGTTAATCTTTTCTAAATTTAAAAGGATGTGGTGTTTTCTGCTCGTTTTTTGGGATTGGATTTGAATTATTTCCCCCTTGAAATTGTGAAACGACGCCCTGGATTGCTGCAAGAGCTTGACTTAAATTATTGATATGACCTTCAAATTGTTGTGCATCCATCTTTTTTACTGCCCCCATTATTTGACTGATCCAATCAGTTTTAGACTCAGCGGTAGGTGCAGTAGTAGTTGGATTTTTCTTGTCCCCGCCGCGAAACTCATCCCACCGAGGATCTTCTTCTCCAAGTAGGTACCAGTCCTCATATAATTCTTGCCAAGTACATTCCTCATTCCGTACTTTTTGAATCATACTAGGATTATTTTTCACAAATTGTTTGAACTTTTCAATCGTAGGATGAAGCTCCTTTTTCGCCATTTTTCTCACCCCAAAAATGTAACAATACCTACAATACGATATGATTGATTGGGAAAATGGTGAAGCCTATTAAGTGTTTAAAAATTCAAAAAACTATTGATAAATGATACAATAAAGAAAGATTTTGAAGAAAGAGGCTAAAAATATGACGAGTGAACTTCAAGATATGCTCAATTCCTGCATCCAAGAAGCTGAAAATGAAGACTTAGAAATATTAAAAGAGGTCCTCCAGGCGATACAGAATAAGCAAGCTCAGGGCCAAGGTGTTGGCTTTATTGGTGCTTTGCTACAAATGGAACGGAAAATAGATGATCAAAAATGTGAAATTTCAATTCCTATTAATCCTGTTGTTTTGAATTCATTAGGGATTGTTCATGGAGGGATTACTGCTACTTTAATCGATTCTGCAATGGGGTCGCTTGCGAACTCACTCCTTCCTGAGGGTTATGCAACGGTTACAACAGGTTTAAATATTCATTATATTGCCCCTGGAATTGGAGAATCTCTCCGCTGTGAAGCCCAAATAGAACACAAGGGAACAAAAACGATGGTATTGTCTGCTACGGTCTTTCGTCCTGATGGGAAAAAGGTAGCCAAGTCCACCGGTAGCTTCTTTATTATTGAAAAATAATTCATTTCAAGGTGATATAGATGGTGACTGCCATTGTCATACCCATTATATGCTTTTATTTTTATTACCTTACCTATAAAGAGCGCAAAGCTTTTAATGATGAATGGACAACCTTGGATCAGGTAAATGAGGAAGCAATTATTTCGGGGAAAATTATCAGTATCAAAGAAGAAAAACAACTCTATTACCACCATCATTACGTTCATATTTTAGAAATCCGATTACAGACTTCCTTTAAAATCATCACTGCTAAAAAAATAACCCCAATTAAAGGATCTTATGAAGCTAATATAATGAATGCAGGTGAAATCGTCAGCATTTATGGGAACTGGGAAAAAGAAGAATTTAGAATTTCAAGAATCGTCAATTCCTCAGTATGACAAAAGGCTGGTCTTAGTTAAATGAAACAATAACGGCAGGAAGAAGATTCTCCTGCCGTAACCTTAATAATATTGAATGAGTACATTTTCAGGTCTTCATATTATTTTTGGATAAAATCTTGGGTATAGTATTTATGAAATACCCCAACACCAATATGTGTATACTTGTCATTCAAAAGGCTTTTACGGTGCCCTTCACTGTTTAGCCAGCCTTCCATTACGGCAGGTGCATCAATATAGTTAGCAGCAATGTTTTCGCCGGCAATTTGGTATTGGATATTGGCTGTCTTAAGCCGGTCAGATAATTCCCCAAATTGTTTAGAAGTATGTGATACCGTATTGGAATCAAACATATCCTTACTATGTAAAAATGCAACCTCTGCTGTGGCTTCATCCCATTTAAAAGGTTTATAGTGATAACGTTTTCGCATGATATTGGTGATATCAAATACTTGTTGCTTACTGCCCTCTTCAATTTCTCCCCATGAATCATCACTAACAGATTGATTTTCCAATAGTTCCCCACGATAGACTAACTCATATGGCCGCTGTGTAATTAGTGTCTTTTCATTAAAAAAACGGACGCTTGATAGTTCCCCTGTAAATTTGTCAATCTGGAGCTGGACATATATATCACCCATTTTCACTAATGGCCTTGTGTTCATATCATCCTCAGACATTTCAAAACGATATGAGGTATTTTCATATGTGAATTTAATTTCAGAATCAAAGATTACCTTGGAATATAGGTCTTCGACAGATTGTCCAATTTTAAAAGGTGCTATATTTGCTTTATCTCCAATAGCGTATATGGTTACTATTTTGCCATTTTCAACCCCAACTTGCATGTAAGTCTTAATATCATTATAAATCCACCATTCATAACCATACG
>CAURFY010000121.1:0-7131 GCA_963524115.1 uncultured Bacillus sp. | reverse complement strand
TCGAGGTCCCATGTGTAAAAAGAAATGCGATGGGTGCTGCAAATGCCATGGTAGCTGCCGATATGGCTTTAGCTGGTATTACAAGCACTATCCCGTGTGATGAAGTGATTGAAGCCATGTTTAGAATTGGGCAAACAATGCCGACTATACTTAGAGAAACAGGACAAGGAGGGTTAGCGGCAACGCCGACAGGTCGAGAGCTAGAAGCAAAGATTTTCGGCAAACCGTTAAAAAGACGTGAATCTAAATCTTAAAGAACCGGTGTCCGTTATTAAAGGTATTGGGGAAGAAACTGCCGAAATGTTGGCAGATATGAATATTTATAATGTGCAGGATTTGCTTGAATACTTTCCGTATCGTTTTGAAGACCATCGTTTACGCGATTTAGCAGATGTTTTACATGAAGAAAGAGTTACGGTGGAAGGGAAGGTTCATAGTGAGCCTTCTCTTGTTTATTACGGTCGCAAGAAATCGCGGTTAACGGTTCGACTATTGGTTGATCGTTATTTGGTTCAGGTTATTTTTTTTAATCAACCATTTTTAAAAAGTAAAATAAGTTTAAATCAAACTATTACAGTTACCGGAAAATGGGATCAGCACCGCCAAACTATAACCGCAAGCGTTATGCAGAGTGGTTCTTTTTCGCAAGGACAAGAGATAGAGCCAGTTTATACTGTAAAAGGAAGATTGACTGTAAAGGGTATGAGGAAATTTATTAAGGCAGCTTTCGTTCAATATGGTCATTCTCTTCAAGAAACCTTACCAGAGTCAATCATGAACAGGTACAAGCTGTTAAAGCGGAGAGATGCTTTAAGAGCCCTTCATTTCCCTTTATCTCAGGAGGATGTTAAACAAGCAAGACGTCGTTTTGTTTATGAAGAATTCTTGCTGTTTCAATTAAAAATGCAGGCTCTCCGTAAATATGAACGTGAACAATCAACTGGCGTCACTCACCAATTTGACGAAAAAGTAGTCCAAAAGTTTGTAGAAGGACTGCCTTTTCCGTTAACCAATGCTCAAGTTCGTGTGGTGGATGAAATTTTGGCGGATTTAAAATCACCCTATCGAATGAACCGTCTTCTTCAGGGAGATGTGGGCTCAGGGAAAACAGTGGTGGCAGCGATTGGGTTATATGCCAGTTTTATTGCTGGTTTTCAAGGTGCTTTAATGGTTCCGACGGAAATACTGGCTGAACAACATGTGGAGTCACTTAAGGCATTACTTGAACCAGTTGGAGTCAAATGTGAACTGTTGACGAGTTCAGTCAAAGGAAAGCGGCGTCGGGAAATTTTACAGCAATTATCTCTGGGAGAGATCCATGTCTTAATTGGAACTCATGCCTTAATTCAAGAAGAAGTTCAATTTCAAAAACTTGGATTCGTCATTACCGATGAACAGCATCGCTTCGGTGTAGAGCAACGCCGAATTCTTCGTGAAAAAGGCGGCAATCCGGATGTACTGTTTATGACGGCAACCCCCATCCCCAGAACCCTAGCTATCACGGTTTTTGGCGAGATGGATGTTTCGGTAATTGATGAAATGCCAGCAGGAAGAAAGGCAATTGAAACGTATTGGGCAAAACACGACATGCTTGAAAGAGTTTTGCGATTAATGGAAAAAGAGTTGTTAAAAGGGAGACAGGCTTACTGTATATGCCCACTGATTGAAGAATCAGAAAAAATGGATTTTCAAAATGCTATTGACGTTCACAGTACCTTAACTCATTTTTTTCAAAACCGTTTTAAAGTTGGCCTAATGCACGGTCGCTTAGGGTCAGACGAAAAGGAAACCGTCATGCAAGAGTTTAGTAAAAATGAAATTCAAGTTCTTGTTTCAACAACTGTAGTGGAGGTTGGTGTGAACGTTCCAAATGCCACCTTTATGCTCATATATGATGCTGAACGGTTTGGACTATCCCAGCTTCATCAGCTTCGAGGCAGGGTAGGTCGAGGTACAGAACAATCTTTTTGTATTCTATTGGCTGATCCCAAAACTGAGGTTGGTAAAGAGCGTATGAAAATTATGACCGAGACAAATGATGGATTTGTCGTTAGCCAAAAGGATCTTGAGCTAAGAGGTCCTGGTGATTTTTTTGGTAGAAAGCAAAGCGGAATGCCTGAATTTAAACTGGCTGATATGGTTCTTGATTTCAGAGCCCTTGAAACTGCAAGGAGTGATGCGGCTACCTTAATTGAATCAAATGCTTTTTGGACTTCACCTGAGTACGCTACCCTAAGGGGTTTCTTGGAGGAATCAGGTGCAATGGCTGGAGAAAAACTAGATTAGTTTTTTGCGGCTAGCGCAAGCGTCGAGTCGCTTTTCACTTTTCATTTTCTCCTTGCAATATAGACATCTAAATTATATACTACTATTAGTACCTAGTCATAAGATGTGAACGGTGTGATAAAATGAGAAGGAATAAAAAGGAGCGTCAACGCTTATTAACGATTACTATTAAAGAAAACCCCTTTATTACTGACGAAGAGCTTGCTGAAAAATTTTCTGTGAGCGTGCAAACCATACGCTTAGATCGCCTAGAACTATCTATTCCTGAGCTACGGGAGCGAATAAAAAATGTTGCAGAAAAACGGTTTGATGATGAAGTTCGCTCTTTGCCGATTGACGAAGTTTTTGGGGAAATTATTGATATAGAATTGGACAAAAGCGCCATCTCTATTTTTGATGTGCGAAGTGAACATGTTTTTAAAAGAAATCAAATTGCCAGAGGCCATCATTTATTCGCACAAGCAAATTCACTTGCGGTTGCGGTCATTAATGATGAACTAGCATTGACTGCCAAAGCAAACATACTATTTACACGTTCTGTAAAGGAAAATGAACGAATCGTTGCCAAGGCAAAAGTCGAAAAAATAGACTTAGAGACCGGTAGAACATTTGTAGAAGTAACAAGTTTTGTGAACAACGAGCTAGTCTTCAAAGGCGATTTTGAAATGTTCCGTTCTAAAAAATAATTAAGGGATGAACAATATGAAAATTGCAATAGATGCAATGGGTGGAGACAATGCCCCTAAAGAGATTGTACTCGGAGCGATGAAGGCAGTAGCGCAGTTCCCAGACGTACAAATCACCCTTGTCGGTGACGAAAATAAAATAAAAGCCTATTTAACTAACAGTGAAAGAATCGACATTATTCATACTGAGGAAGTTATCTTGGGAACAGATGAACCAGTTAGAGCCGTGCGCCGAAAAAAGAATGCCTCAATGGTTCTTACCGCACAACTAGTAGCAGATGGTTCTTCAGATGCCTGCATTTCCGCTGGGAATACAGGAGCATTAGTAGCGGCGGGGCTATTTGTAGTTGGAAGAATTGAGGGGATTGATCGGCCAGCATTATCTCCGACACTTCCAACCCTTGGTGGAGAAGGTTTTTTACTTTTAGATGTTGGTGCTAACGCCGATGCTAAACCTGAACATTTAGTCCATTATGCCATCATGGGTTCGATTTACTCTGAAAAAGTAAGAGGAATCGCTAAACCTCGTGTGGGATTATTAAACATCGGATCAGAAGAAAAAAAAGGGAACGAATTGACAAAGAAGGCATTTGATCTCCTCAAAAATGCTGACATCAATTTTATTGGGAACGTGGAAGCTCGAGACCTGTTAGATGGGGTCGCTGATGTCGTTGTTACCGATGGTTTTACGGGGAATATGGTCTTAAAAACACTTGAGGGCACAGCTCTTTCTGTTTTTAAAATGTTGAAAGAAGCCCTTATGAGTAGCTTGAAAACTAAACTAGCAGCAGCGGTTTTGAAACCAGACTTATTAGAACTAAAAAATAAAATGGATTACTCTGAATACGGTGGTGCAGGTCTATTTGGATTGAAGGCGCCAGTCATTAAAGCCCATGGTTCTTCTGATGCTAACGCAATTTACAATGCGATTCGTCAGACAAGAGAAATGGTTCAAAATGATGTGTCAGGATTAATCAAAACTTCGGTTGCAAACCTAACAACTACTACCTGAAAATTAACAATAAAGGGGATTTCGAATAAATGGGTAAAATAGCATTTTTGTTTCCCGGCCAAGGATCACAAACGGTTGGTATGGGAAAATCAATTTCGGACTCTTATGAAGAATCAAAAGCAATTTTTGAAAAAGCAGATCTAACCTTACATACACCATTATCTAAACTGATTTTTGAAGGACCACAGGAAGAGTTAACCTTAACTACAAATGCCCAACCTTCATTAATGACAACCAGCATTGCTATTCTTGAAAGTTTGAAGCAATATCAGATTACTCCTGATTATGTGGCAGGCCACAGCTTAGGGGAATACACAGCACTTGTAGCTGCCGGAGCCTTTTCGTTTGAAGAGGGAGTGTATGCCGTTCGGAAACGTGGAGAGTTTATGGAAGAAGCAGTTCCAAGCGGAGAAGGAACAATGGCTGCAGTCCTTGGAATGGATCGGAATAGTTTAACTGCTGTGACAGAAGAAGTCACCAATGAGGGAAACCCAGTGCAGCTTGCCAATTTGAATTGTCCAGGACAAATTGTCATTTCAGGATCACGAAAAGGTGTCGAACTAGCTTCTATTGGTGCAAAGGAGGCTGGAGCAAAACGTGTCCTTCCTTTAGATGTTAGCGGACCCTTCCATTCTTCGCTGATGAAACCAGCTGCCCAAAAGCTTGCAGATGTTTTGGACAAAATGACCATTAAAGATGCGGAGATTCCTGTTATCGCAAATGTTACCGCAAATGGGATGACGGGCTCGGAAGAAATTAAGCAAAAATTAATTGAACAATTATATTCCCCTGTCCTTTGGGAAGATTCTGTTAACAAAATGATTGAACTTGGTGTTGATACCTTTATCGAAATTGGACCGGGAAAAGTGTTGTCAGGGTTAGTCAAGAAAATAAACCGTTCGGCCAAAACTTATTCTATTTCCGATAAAGAAAGCTTACTTGCAACAGTTGAAGCATTGAAGGAGGAAGCGGAATGAAATTACAAGGGAAAGTAGCACTTGTTACGGGAGCCTCAAGAGGAATCGGTCGTGAAATTGCCCTAGAATTAGCAAGACAAGGGGCAAATGTAGCTGTAAACTATTCTGGGAGTGAGGCAAAAGCTCTTGAAGTGGTTGCTGAAATCCAAGCACTTGGTAGAGAGTCGTTCGCGATTCAATGTGATGTTGCAATAGGTGATTCTGTTACAGATATGGTTAAAACCACTATTGAGCGCTTCGGAGCTCTTCATATTCTTGTTAATAATGCAGGAATCACAAGAGATAATCTCCTCATGAGAATGAAGGATGATGAGTGGGATGCAGTCATTAATACTAATTTAAAAGGGGTTTTCCTTTGCACAAGAGCAGTAACCCGTCAAATGATGAAACAGCGTAGCGGTCGAATTATTAATATCGCTTCCATCGTTGGGGTTACAGGAAATCCTGGTCAAGCAAACTATGTTGCAGCAAAAGCTGGAGTAATTGGCTTAACAAAAACAACGGCTAAAGAGCTTTCTTCACGTGGGATCACGGTCAATGCTGTAGCGCCTGGGTTTATAACTACTGACATGACGGATAAACTAACAGATGAGGTAAAAGAGGCAATGTTAAAGCAAATTCCGCTTGCGCAATTTGGTGAGCCACGGGACATTGCTAATGCGGTGGCTTTCCTAGCTTCTGAGGATGCCCGTTACATGACAGGACAAACATTGCACGTTGATGGTGGAATGTACATGTAGATTGATTTTTTTAAAGAAAGTTCTAATGAAGCATTTATTATTAGAACAAAATACTCTATAATGTCTTGAGGGGAGGTGAACAAGCATGGCAGATGTATTAGAACGTGTAACGAAAATCATCGTTGATCGTTTAGGTGTTGAAGAGTCCCAAGTTAAATTTGAAGCTTCCTTCAAAGAAGATCTTGGTGCTGATTCCTTGGATGTGGTTGAATTAGTAATGGAATTAGAAGATGAATTTGATATGGAAATTTCTGACGATGATGCTGAGAAAATTGCCACAGTAGGTGACGCTGTGAATTACATAAAAAGCACTTTGTAATCGTTAGTTCCCTACAAAAGCTCCGTTTTTATAACGGAGCTTTATTACAATGATTTTGTCATTAATAAACTTGGGTTGCTTTATATGCATTCCAAGTTTCTTTGCGTAAAGAGCCCATTTTTAATAAAATAGATAAGATGCAAATATATGATCAAGGTGGAGACCAGGATGCGCAAGAATGGAAATGAACGAGAAATTAAATTAAACCGCGCAAAAGAGATGCAATTTAAAGAATTTCAAAACCGACTTGGTTTTGAATTCCAAGATAGTAATTTATTAAAACAAGCATTTACTCATTCATCCTATGTGAATGAGCATCGCAAAAAGCCTTATGAAGATAATGAGAGGCTTGAATTTTTGGGGGATGCCGTTCTTGAATTGACCGTTTCTCAATTCCTTTACAAGAAATACCCGATGATGAGTGAAGGGGAGTTAACAAAATTACGAGCAGCTGTTGTTTGTGAACCATCACTAGTTTTCTTTGCTAACGAATTATTTTTTGGACAACTTGTTTTACTAGGCAAAGGAGAAGAATTAACAGGTGGAAGGGCAAGACCAGCATTACTTGCTGATGTTTTTGAAGCATTCATCGGTGCTTTATACCTGGATAAAGGAATTGAAGTGGTAACTGAATTCTTAGAAAAAATTGTTTTCCCAAAAATCAATGCTGGTGCTTTTTCTCATGTGATGGATTATAAAAGTCAGCTTCAAGAATTGGTCCAAAGGGATGGCACAGGCATGATTGAATACAAGGTTCTCCATGAAAAAGGGCCTGCACATAATCGTGAATTTGTTTCCCGCGTATCTCTAAATGGTGATGAATTAGGAACTGGCACTGGAAGATCCAAAAAGGAAGCAGAACAACACGCTGCCCAGATGGCATTAGAAAAGTTAAAGATGTCTTATATCCAAAACGAGAACAATCCCGAACAACCCAATCAGGAGCAATAAGACAAGTAGGAGGGAGACAGCATGTTTTTAAAACGTTTGGATGTAGTTGGTTTTAAATCTTTTGCCGAACGAATCTCCGTCGATTTTGTTCCGGGTGTTACAGCGGTAGTTGGTCCTAATGGAAGCGGAAAAAGCAATGTTACCGATGCAATACGCTGGG
>CAURFY010000120.1:0-7198 GCA_963524115.1 uncultured Bacillus sp. | reverse complement strand
GAGTAAGAAAAGTCTAATTCACCCATTTGTTCAAAATGTTCCCACAACTCATCTGGGACAATGAACTTGGCCATTGCTACCGTATCCTCTGGTCCGAGAATCTCTTTTCCATAGCGCCTTAATTCACCATGAATCCGCAAGATTGGCGGAACAGAAACTGTCAAATGGATATCAGATGCTTTTAGTTCAATGGCGGCCCTTAATATGTGGTCAATTCTTTCTTTCACTTTTGCACCTCTATTCGGAAATAGCCACTCTAAGTACTTCTTCTGTTGTGGTAAGTCCCTGTTTAACCTTTAATAGGCCATCATCAATTAGGAAAATCGTCTTATTTTTTATCGCGATTTGTCTAAGCGTTGAACTTGAATCATCGGTCATAATCGCCCGGCGCATTTCTTCGTTTACTGTGACTACTTCATGAATGGCTAATCGACCTTTATAACCTGTCATATTACAGGAAGCACAACCCTTACCACGCATAACTTTGTCGATTTTCAAACCACGTTTCGCAAAGATTTCAATCTCACGATTAGTGGCATCTTGAAGTTCGCCACAGTCGCGACACACTTTCCGTATCAAACGTTGAGCCACAATACCAGAAAGAGATGTGGCAACTAAAAATGGTTCCATCCCCATATCAACTAGACGAGTAATTGAGCTAAGCGCGTCATTAGTGTGCAGGGTGCTAAGAACTAAATGCCCAGTTAATGAGGCTCGAATCGCTACCTCAACCGTTTCCTTATCACGAATCTCCCCAACCATGATAATATTTGGGTCTTGGCGCAAAATCGAACGTAGCCCAGTGGCAAATGTCATGCCGATATTCTGATTGACTTGAATCTGACTGACCCCTTCCATCTGGAATTCAACCGGATCTTCAATCGTAATAATGTTGACCTCTTCACTGTTTAACTTATTTAAAGCTGCATAAAGTGTCGAAGATTTTCCAGACCCTGTCGGACCAGTAATCAATACAATTCCATTCGGTTTTTCAATCATTTTTAAAAAACGAGAAAGATTAACTTTATTAAAGCCTATTTTTTCAATATCAATCATCGCATTACCCAAATCCAGTATCCGTAAAACGATCTTTTCACCATAAACCGTTTGTAAAGTCGATACACGCATATCTACTGGGTAAAAATTAAGATTTATTTTAATTCGTCCATCTTGGGGAATACGGTGCTCGGTAATGTCCAAATTAGCGATAATTTTTATTCTTGCCGTCAAAAAGCTTTGCATATTTTTCGGCAATATTCTTTCAACTCTTAACATGCCGTCAACACGATACCGAATTACCACCTTGGTTTCCTGTGGGTCAATGTGAATATCACTAGCCTTTTGAGACACCGCGTTGGCCAAAATTTGATTGACGAGGCGGACAATAGGCGAGTCATCATCAGTAATGGTTTCGTCACGTGTTTTATCACCCTTTTGACCATTATCAAGGAAATCATCAAACTCTTCATCAATGTCATAATATTTATTAATGGCTCGGACAATATCATCCTTCGTGGCAATTACGGCTTCGATTTGAAATCCAGTGGACAAACGGAGGTCATCAATGGCAAAGAAATCCATCGGGTCTGCCATCGCCACAAAAAGCTTGTCCCCGTCTTTATTAATTGGAATCAATAAATTCCGCATCGCCGCCTCTTTGGAAACGAGCGAAAATAAATTTGTATCAAACGGGTAACCGTATAAGCTAATATGTGGAATTCCAAGTTGGACCTCGAGAACCTCAATCAGTTGTTGTTCCGTTATTAATCCTCTCAGCAACAACGCATCACCTAGCTTTTGACCTGGTGGTTTTTCCTTTAAGGTTAGTGAAAGCTGATCCTCAGTGATCAGACCTGCTCCCACTAATAAATCTCCTAGGCGTTTTCTAGTTTGTTTCATAATGGCTCACCCGCTTTATTTTGTGGTTTCATTTGGCTTGCCAAATAAATCATCATTAGTGTTAGATGGTGTTGGCTGTGATGGTGTAGTTCCATCAGTATTTCCAGTGTCCTGATTATTATTTTGGATTGTACCATCAGTAGTACTAGAGTTTGTTTGTCCAGTTTGTCCAGTTTGTCCATCACTGCTTTGTGACGAAGTCAACCCACGAATTTCAATTCGAGGGATTGGTGGATAAAAATCCTCTGAAATGAACTCCTTACTGAGCCACTCATCATTTTCCCCATACACTTCACGATAAACATCAATCATCTGGCCATTCTTTCCTTTTTGCTGAACCTTCACGCCTCCAGGTAATAAAAGAGGGCTGTATTGGATAACCGTTTTCGGATTAAATTCCTGTTTTTCTGAAAGCTTAATTTTATAGTCATTGAGAAATGAGCTTCCTTTGAGATAGGCAGTAAGAGTATTATTGTCCATCTGTAATGTAATTTCATAGCTTACTTCGTTTGGATTTACAAATACGAGGTCAAGATGATTATCCAAATCAATCTTTGCTTCTAACCCAAGCTCCGCATAGTCTGGTAAAACTTGACCTGAATGTTTTTCCACAATCGTAAAGTTACTAGCTAAAACCGTTTTATATACAACTGTGGCAATCATGCTAGCTGCATCAGTTGGGAAAGTGGTGAATTTTCGCTCTTCCATTAATTTAAGCAAAGAGATTTGCGATTTTGGTTCTATTTTAATGGGAGAAAGCTCTCCAACCAAAAGTCCTAATTCTGTAGGAATAGTAGATGGTGAAATTGAAGCTTCACTAATAACTTCGTGATTATTCGAAGCATCTGTTAAGAACTTTTCGACCTTTATTTGATATTGCCCGCTTGTTAAGTTTGCTGCATATGTTATTAACTCAGACTGCAAGGAATCTAATTTAACTTTTGAACTATCAAGCTCATTCGAAATCGTTTTTAAATATCGATACAGGTCCCCAGATTTAAACTTAACAAGAATCTCATTTTTTTGACCATCTTTTGCCAATGAAACAGAGTTTTCTAAATCAAATTGAAATTGAGTCAGATCAACGGGTACATTTTTTTCTTTGTATTGGAGATTAATGGTTGTTTCTGAACGCCATTTTTGTAAACCGTCAGTTAATAAAACTAGTGCTTCATCCTTTGATTTTCCGGACACGTCAATTGGTCCTATCATTGTTCCAGTCTCAAACCCGCTGTTATTCGAGGTAAATGATTGGTAAGCAGACGCACCGAAATGTGAGAAACTAAAAATAAAAAAAGTACAAGTTAATAAAACAATAAAGACCTTGATTTCATTTTTCCTCACACAACCCCCCCCTTACTTGGTGTGCCTTCAATAATAAATGGTATCCTGTTTGAAAATTTTCCATTTCAAGAAAACTATTGCTTTACCATTTTATCGTCGGTAACAACCTTTTCATCTTTTTCTATTTTTGGTTTATTAGCAGAGCTAGGAGAATCCTTCTCGGTAAACACTAGTTCTTCAAGCACAAATTCATCATCGAGTTCTATTGATTTCACTTTACTTAAATCATCAATTTGTGCGTTTTCTTCTTGTCGAGCACTTAGTGAATTAAGTTCTTCGACTTCAATCATTTTTTCCACTTCAGCCATATAATCATAAGAATCATCTATTTTAGAGGACTTTGGCTTATCCACTTCAGATGGAACATCGCCTTTAATACCTAATTCTTCGATATCTAAATCAAATCCATCCTCTACAACAGTTTCAGCTATTTTCGGTTTAGTCTGAATTGGTTCAATTTCTGCAGTCTTCACCGTACTAAATGCCGGTGCAAGTATTTCTGTAACTACTTCAGATTCGTCGTAATGATCTGGGGACATATCCAATTCATGATTAGATATTAGTTTGTCCAATGCAAGATTTGGGACTGATTTTTGCTTAACAATTGCTCTTTTATTTTCATCAACACCGTGAGATTTTGGCGTTTTATCCGAAAAGGCAATATAGGAATATGTATCATTCAATTCTTTAACGGGATGCTGGTCTATTTCCTTTTCTTCGACAAAAAAAGGATCCTGGTTCACTTCCGGGAGGTACAGCCATTCTGTACCTTGCTTAATTAATAAATATGCCGATACGAACACCAACAATAATAAAATGAGTCCCGTTTGCCATAATGGAATAACTAGCGACGCACCTATTCCGATGAGCCCAATTAAAAACGAGGCAACAGCAATTAAGACTTTCCCTTTAAGGGTAAAGCCTATCGGTATAAAATACAGGATTGGAATAAGGATGAGCAATGATATTCCGGCAACAATTAAATTCTCCATTTCTCTACCCCTCAAAAACTATTTTCGATAATGAGAAAATTCAATAAAATTAGACAATATGTGACTTTAATTACTATTGTATTATATTTCCTGATTTTTTGAAAGAATTATGTTTCAATAATATTTGGAAATATTAGTAAAACTATTATTTTATTACCAAACACGAAAATATTTCGGGCACTACTACTTATACTGCGCCTTTACTAATAATTTTTCCTTTTTCCAAACTAAAGTGAACAGTGGTCTTTTTTCGACTGCCCGAGCAAAAATCCCACTATATATTTTCGGATCATTAATAAAGGCATTTTTTTTGTTTTCACAATTTAATGTGGTATCAACTACAGGCTCTGGGTTGACATTTCCATATAAATATAATGTTCCTTCGACACACATTAATGCATCATTACCATTTGTTTTTAGATCTAAATCATTTCTTATATAAGCATTGGCCTCAACACCATTTATACTTTTCACTAAAATAATTGTTTTATTTTCTTGATCAACTATAGTTGAATAAAATCCATTTAAAAATATTATTGGTTGCTTCTCTCCATTTAATGTTAACCCCTCTGGAAAATACACTGGTGAAGTGTAGGGCTGATTAGGGTCGATTTTCGGATCAATAACCGCATTCGCTGGTATTGTTGTAAGAAATTGGTCTTCAGGGGTTTTTTCAGCTTCAATAGTTCCTGAAATCTTTTTTTGATTATTTTCAACGTTCCCGACTGAAGTATAGGAAACGATTATTTTATTATTCTCACTATCTATTGTGACTGGTTCAGGAATAATTTCAAAAGAATAGGAATGAAAGCTTGTTCCCACAGCTCGAAAGTAGTTGTTATTTAGGGCTATTAAATACACTATTAGAATGGGTTAGAGATCAGTAACCGTTTTATCATTATTAGCATTTAATGTACGATAAACTTCTTCTTTTAAGTGGGTCACACCCATTTCTGCTAGATTAGTTGCTTGTAAATCACTACCTGTCTTATATACTTGTTTTGATGTATTCAAATTCAATCCTAGTAAGCTGAGTCCGATGATCGTAAAGACTGTCATTACCAGTAAAACAGTTATCAAACTGGAGCCCCGCTCATATTTTACCATCCCTTATACTCCTCTCGATAACATCGTTCTTAGTGTGTAACTCTTATTACCACTAAAAAATGTAATCTGAATCATAACCGGTTTTTTGTTATAGATGGCTACCTCTTCGTTCAGGTATTCTTTATTTTCATAAGTAATCTTAGATTGGTATTGGAATTTGTCAGAAATGACGATGCCATTTAAAACAATTTGATTGTTGGAGACCGAAATAGTGTAGTTAACGGATTCATTGTACTCATTTTTCGAAAGATATTCTTTTCGTAACTTAGTGGCTACATAATTTGCTTCTTGTTGGATAGATACATCCTTTTTGGTATTTTCATTCTGTTTAATTCCCGTAACAAAGATTGAAAAAACAATTGTCATAGCAATACTTGATATGACTAAAGAAGCTAGTAGTTCAATGAGGGTGAATCCATTTTTTTTCATTTTTATCCCCTCACTTTGTATCCATATGTCTCATAAACCTTAACTCGTTCCCCATTTTTCTCTACATAAATTTGAATAACAATAAGATCTAACCCATCTGGAAAACTTGGAGTCAGGTTAAATAATGTACTATAGGTATTTGCCTTAATCATTTTTACTACTGGATAAAAGGTTTGGCTATTAACTTTAATAGTAAATTCTCCAGTTATGGTTTCATTCGGATACAATTTCCGCCAATTTTCTAGCGTTAGGTTTGTGTTATTCCAAATAATAGTAGTCGTAATTATTTCGTTATGTGCATTATCCGAACTCAGCTCGCTTCCCCTAACCTTTTCTAAAATTTCCTGGCTTAGTTGACTCGCGGAACTAGAGCTTTGATTTTGTGCCGTAAAATTATTAGATTGGATAAAAAATCCAAAAAACACTAAGAAGACGATTGAAAGGAGGGTAATGGAGAGTAAGTTTTCAAATAACTGAAATCCTTTTTCGTTTTGAATCGGATGCATCTCTACTCCCTCCAAAAAAAACAATTTTTATCACATAATTGATTTTTTCATATCCTCCACTTCTATTCTATCAATTTTCGACAAAACTCCATAATCAAATGTATGCCAGTACAAACTAGTATTAATAGTAGGAAACAATCTGGAAGAAAAAGTGCGAGAATAGTAGGAATATTCCATTTATGTTATACTAGGAGAATGGATACAGGACAAAATAACTAGACCCAGAAGGGAACGAACTCTATATGGGAATGGTACAAAATGAAAAAGGGGTAACTCTTTTAGAAATTCTTATTTCTATGGCTATTTTATCTATTATTTTAGTAACCTTTATGAATTTTTTTCCGCAGATGGGGTTTATGAATCAACAGAATAAAGATAAGATTCAGGGCATTAATACAGCAAAAGAATTATTAGTCAAATGGCAAGGTTCAGAAGAGGTTAAAGACTTTCTTGAAGCTGATGCAAAAAATGCTTTGGTTAAAAACCCAGAAAATAATATTGATTATGATGTATATACCAATAACGAAGATGATAGCTATTATTTTTTTAAAACAAACACGAGTGATTTTACTATAGAAATTAGGATCAATAAAACATCGGATTATAAAACATTGACGACTAAAGCACATCAAATTCACGTACAGCTAAAGAACTCAAGAGGAAGTCTTATTAGTGAATCCTATGGATATGTGATGTCTCAGTAAGGGAGATGATCATTTTGATACGTAATAAACGTGGTGTCACACTCATTGAAATTTTAGGTGCCATCACCATCCTCTTCATTATTGGGTCTATCATTTGGAATGTTTTTATTCAAGGCTACCAATACTCACAAAATGCTGTTACAAAAAACATGATGCAGCAAGAGGCCAATGTTGTCATTCTTAATTTAACAAGGATTCATCAAACATCAGATCATTA
>CAURFY010000119.1:0-7230 GCA_963524115.1 uncultured Bacillus sp. | reverse complement strand
TACTTTACGTGTTTATGAAATGTTCATGGGACCACTTGATGCATCGATTGCTTGGTCAACAAATGGAT
The DNA here is from genome assembly GCA_963524115.1 of uncultured Bacillus sp. Lineage (GTDB taxonomy): Bacteria > Bacillota > Bacilli > Bacillales > Cytobacillaceae > Bacillus_BU. The sequence goes on along the minus strand of CAURFY010000119.1, from coordinate 7,162 downwards.
TAGACGGATCACGTCGTTTCTTGGATCGAATTTGGCGTTTGTTCGTTGAGGATACCGGTGAATTAAGCTCTAAAATTCAAACCAGTGATGATGATAGCTTAGAAAAAGTTTATCATCAAACAGTTAAAAAGGTAACAGAGGACTATGAAGGTCTTCGTTTTAATACTGCGATTTCACAAATGATGGTTTTTATTAATGATGCTTATAAATCAACTGTCCTTCCCAAGCATTTTATTGAGGGATTTGTAAAATTACTTGCACCGATTACTCCACACGTTGCTGAGGAACTTTGGTCAAAACTTGGTGGAGAGGGAACCATTTCATACGAAGCATGGCCCGCTTATGATGAAGTAAAATTGATTGATGATGAAGTAGAAATCGTTGTCCAAATCAATGGGAAAGTAAAAGCAAAATTATTGGTACCGTCTGGTGCGTCAAAAGAAATACTTGAACAGATTGCTATGGACGATAATAATATTAAAGAACAAATTGACGGTAAAACGGTTCGCAAGGTGATTGCGGTTCCGGGTAAGCTTGTAAACATCGTTGCAAATTAATTTGATTCCAATGGGGTAACAAAGTTTTATACTAACTTTGGTTTGGAAACGTTATAAAATGGAGGCGACTTGTTAGAGTCTGCCTCTGATCAAGAGAGGATGTTGGGGATGGAAGAATTAAATATTATTACAACGGAAGAATTGCAAAAAAGGCTTGAAGCAGGGGAAAAGTTAGAACTTGTTGATGTTAGAGAAGATGAAGAGGTTGCCGAAGGAATGATTCCTGGAGCAAAACATATCAAAATGGGCGAAATTGCTATGAACCTTGATTACTTCGATCCAGATAAAGAATACATTTTAATTTGCCGTTCGAGTCGTCGCAGTGAAAATGTTTGTTATTTCCTCCATGACCATGGCGTAAAGGTTCGAAACATGGTAGGCGGAATGCTAGAGTGGAATGGCGAAGTTAAATAAGAACAGTTGATGCCGGTCTGAAATTAGACCGGTTTATTTTTTTATAAAATTGAAATAAAGAAGATTGTTGCGTTATAAGGCCATTTAACGGAATAAGACTCTTCGGAAAGAGGGCTGTTTTAGCAGTCCATTTTTCTTGGACTTTTATTAGTTGAGGGGCAGGATTTAGTCTGTAAATAAATTTGAAACTTATTCGATGAGAATACGTAATTTAATATATATATGGAGGTGGAAGAATGAGTGAACAAGAGTTTATTGATGTCAAAATTAATGAAAGCGATTCGCTAGCAAACATTTTAGATGAACTTGTTAATAAAAGAAGAGAAGAAACTGGATCTTATAATATATTTGTTCAAAATGTAATACCTGTTGGACAAAATCATTTTACCATTATTTTACACACCATTGTGAATAGTTACTAGCAAACACAAAGAAATAGTTAGTTGGCAATTCCGCAATCGGGCGCCAAAATACATTGTAAAAAGTTATTTTGTCTTTGTCATATATAATGTTTCCACAAAGATAGAAATCTGGTTGTTTTTGTATCATTACATACTTTAAAACCGGTAGAAAAACATCTGTAGATAAGGGCGCATTTCTTTAACAAGAATTGTGCTCTTTCTATATGTAGTGTGATGACATTTGCAATAGCTTAGGACGAAGCGTTGATTATTTTCGTCGGTCCATTTTTTGGCGAGAACAAATATTTTTTTATGGGTTTTTTAGAAATGTTAAATAATTTGTATAGTTAACTTTACAAAATGTATATCATGCCTTACAATTAAATTGGTAATAAATGTATAAGGTGGTTATTAATGTATATGATAAATCGAGTGAAGGAATTAAGAGCTAAGTATAATTTTACACAAGAGGCACTTGCTGAATCTGTAAATGTTACACGACAAACCATTGTGGCTTTAGAGAAAGGAAGCTATATCCCTTCACTATTGCTTGCAATGAATATAGCACGAACATTTAAGTTACCAATTGAAGAAATTTTTTTTATGGAAGGTGATGGGCAATGAAGATTTTCCGGACTGTTTATACACCAATATTGTTGATTCTATTCGGTTGGGTAATGATTGCATTTTATAATGCATCAATTGACATTGCAGAATTTTCTAATAATACCAAACGTGGTATTATGTTTGAAATGAATCTTACTCCTTTTATAGCTTTTCTATGTATTGGTGGTTTATTAACATTTATTACTTATGGAAGAAAGAAAAAGAACAATGAGGCTTTGAAAAAAGCATTGTTGCTACCTGATGAATTTGAAGAAAATGATGAGCGTGAAAAACAGATTACAGCTCAAGCATGTAGATCTGCATATATTAGCATGTGGTATGCCGTTCCATTGTTAACAATATTGCTCTTATTCTATCCGTTTATATCTGAAAAAATTCCTTATTATCCTATTATGGTAATATTATTATTTCCGTTAACACAGTCCATTACTTTTCTTATTTCTTGGAAAAAGAATTATTAATGATAAAGGCTTTTTAAAAAAGTGTTCTTATTTACAGTAAAATTATTTTATCAACTATTTGGTGGGGGGTTCTCCTGAAAATGAATAGTTTAAGAAGAACAATATTTAATAGGCTGAGAAAAATTCTTTTTATAGTAATAATAGTAATTGCAGGATTGACATACCCTTGGATGGATAAAGACACAATTTTAAAAAACAAGATTTCTAATAACTTTGCTGAACAATTATTTAATTTTCCTCTTCCTCAAAAAACCAAAGTAATTGAAGAGTATCAAACAAACGGCGAGTCTATTCTATACGGAACTGCAGGTTTATGGGATGTTGTTGCTTCAGTTAGGTTTTCTACAAAACTAAGTAAAGAAGAGATATTGTTGTATTATCAGAGAGCAAGATTATTTAAATACCCTAACCAAGATAAAAGGGGGGTAGAACCTGAGATTTACTTTCAAGGTGAATTTAAAAAAGTTGAAACACTAGAAGGTTATTATTACGCATTAAATAATGGATACAAAGGAGTCCGACCAATATCAAGCTATTTCTCTAAAGAATGTGAAAAATGCGGAATCGAATTTACTCCAGAAATTTCGGGAGAAGAAATGGAATATGTTGTACAAATAACAGGTGCCTTTGATTATGGTGAAAAAATAGATGAGTATATTGATTGACACTTACATCAAGGAATACGAGTTAGCTAATAACATATTGTAACTTCTTGTTAGGTTACTGGTCCCCTAACAAAAGAGGAAGGAGGTAAAAGGGAATGAAAATTAACTCATATCTTATTCAGTTAGCCATCACAATCATCGTAATATTTGGTGGCACTTTTACGATTAGATATTTCAGAACTGGAGAACAATTATTGGATCAATTTATAGGAGTAATTGTGGGTGCTGTCCTACTAATAGCTGCACTTATTTGGAGAAAAATGAACAAACTATCTTATTAATCCAACCGAGTGCGATGCTTCAAAAAGGATAAATAATTATCTTCCGAATTAGGGTGCTTTCTACGAAAATTGCGTTAAAAAGTTTGATCATTGTCAATAATAAGAATAAAGGAGGCTATCATGATACAAGTAAAAGTATTCGATTATGAGCATGAAAAGGATTTGGAAAAAGAAATGAATCGATTTCTGGAGAAATTAGAGGAGAAAGAACTGTTGGATATTAAGTATAACGTGGCAGCCTATCAAGAAGATGTTGAAGACCAGATTTATTGTTTTTCGGCAATGGTCATTTACAGGGCATGATGCTTTGAAGAATCATGCCCTATAAATGAGTTATTTTTGTGCAGAATATCGCCCCGCATTTAACCCAGCTAATCTCCCTGTAACCATCGCTGAAGTAATGTTGTACCCACCTGTATATCCGTGAATATCCAAAATCTCACCACAGAAAAATAATCCTTCCGTTAACTTTGAGGCCATTGTTTTTGGTTCAATTTCTTTAACCGAAACACCTCCGCCAGTAACGAAGGCTTTTTCCAGTGAAAGTGTCCCATTGACACTAATATGAAACTGTTTGATGCTTTTTATAAAGTTACGCCATTTTTCATGGGGGACAGTTACTCCCAACGCAGTTGGATCAATCCCATTTCTTTCGAGTAAAAATAAGAGGTACCGTTCGGGAAGAAATCCTTTTAAACTATTTTTTATCACTTTTTTTGGGTCTTCCTTGTTTATTTTCATAATTTCTTGAAATAGCATTTCCTCCGTTTTTGTAGGGAGCGCATCCAAACTTATCAATACTTCTTTTTTTTCCGTTTTCCGAAGTTCCTTCACGACATATTGGCTACAGCGAAGCACTGCGGGTCCACTAACTCCAAAATGGGTAAAAATCATATCCATCTTATGAGTGATAATCGGTTTACCTTTTTGATTTAAGACACTTAAGCCGATATCTCTTAATGACAAACCCTGCAAAGTTTTTTCTTTAATGAAGGGTTCAGAAGAAGTAATCGGAACCTCAGTAGGAAAAAGATCCGTGATGGTGTGACCTGCTTTTTTGGCCCAGGCATATCCGTCACCGGTTGAGCCGGTTTGTGGAACCGATTTTCCACCAACAGCAATTACAACAGCCTTAGTACCGATGGTTTCTCCATTTTGTAATTTTACACTGACCACTTTCCCATTTTCATAATCAACGGTTTTGACTGGACAATTTGTCCATATCTTAACGCCAAGTTGATCAAGCCTGTTTAAAAGGGCGTCGACAACAGATTGGGCTTTATCCGTAACTGGAAACATCCGACCGTGATCTTCTTCCTTTAACTCAATCCCAAGCTTTTCAAAAAAAGAAATAATATCCTCGTTGCTGAATAAGGAAAAGGCACTATGTAAAAAACGGCCATTTCCTGGTATATGTTTAATAATTTCATCAATTGGTAACCTGTTTGTCACATTGCACCGCCCGCCACCTGAAATGGCGAGTTTCCTACCAAGTTTGTCCCCTTTATCGAGGAGTAATACCTTTTTTCCTTTTTCACCTGCAGCGATTCCAGCCATTAAGCCAGAGGGGCCACCGCCGATAACAACAACATCATAATTCATTAAAAATCCACCAACTTTATTAAAAATACTTAAGTTTTATTGTAAGACCTATTCAATCACTCGAAAAAGGATGTTTGATTATCCACCAATTTTCTTTTTTCAAGTAGCTTTCATATAAAAAGAAAGGTAAACTACTACTAGCATTGTTTCATTTTGAAGAAAATTAGGTTTGGCACATAGATGGTTCGACAAATTATGATAGAATACAATGTCAGCTTGATTTTTAAAAAAATGCAGTAACGATAAAATTTTGATCAGTGTCTGGCCCAAATGTGCCATACGCTTTTCGTTTGTAGGAAGGGATCGTATGTCTTCAAAGCTATTAAGAGGAACCTTCATCCTAACTTTAGGAACAATGGTTTCAAAAGTTCTTGGTTTGTTTTATGTTATTCCGTTTTACCATATAGTAGGATATCGAGGTACTGTGCTTTACAATTATTCATACGTACCATATACCATTTTTATTAGCATTGCAACAGCGGGGGTTCCATTAGCTGTAGCGAAGTTTGTTTCAAAGTACAATGCCTTAGAAGAGTACGGAGTTGGTAGGAAACTGTTTAAATCGGGACTAGTAGTCATGCTAAGTACTGGTGTTGTTGCCTTTCTTTTGTTGTATTTTTCTGCACCGTTATTAGCGGAAAGCGTGATTCGTGATAAGGATCAAGTTTCGAACGTTAAAGATGTCATTACGGTTATCAGGGCCGTTAGTTTTGCTTTGATTGTGGTACCATTTATGAGTTTGATTCGCGGTTTTTTCCAAGGACATCAATCTATGGGACCATCTGCCGTATCACAGGTTATTGAACAAATTGTTCGGATCATTTTTGTGTTAGCTGGCGCTTATGTAGTGTTACATATTATGAAAGGCAGTCTTGTCACTGCTGTCAGTGTGGCGACGTTTGCTGCTTTTATTGGGGCAATTGGGAGCCTTGCTGTGTTAATTTGGTATTGGTATAAACGAAAACCGTATTTAGATGAGATTTTGTTGCAAGATAAGGGTACCATCGATATATCATTAAAACAGATTTATAAAGAAGTATTAATTTATGCTGCACCGTTTGTGTTTGTGGGAATCGCTAATCCGCTATTTCAATTGATTGATCAGTTAACGTTTAACAGGGCAATGGTTTCAATTGGACTTGCCAAACAAACAGAATTTGCACTTAGTGTCTTAAATTTTGAATCACACAAATTAGTGATCATTCCTGTTTCATTGGCAACGGCCTTTTCACTTACGCTTGTACCAAGTGTAACGAAAGCTTTTGTGGAAAATGATCGAAAGGATCTGATTCGCCAGTTAAACCAGACTTTTCAGGTCATGTTATTTTTAACCTTACCGGCTGTCATAGGATTATCATTGCTAGCTGAACCAGTTTATACTGTTTTTTATGAACATAAGGAACTTGGAACAGAAGTATTAAGGGCGTATTCACCAGTGGCCATTTTGTTCGCTCTTTATTCTGTAACAGCTGCAATTTTACAAGGAATTAATGAACAACGATATACGATCTTAAGTTTACTTGTTGGCTTGCTGATAAAATTGAGCTTAAATATTCCTTTAATTAAAATGTTTGAAACAAGAGGGGCTGTGTTAGCAACAGCTCTAGGGTATACTGCCGCAATATTGATTAATATTTATGTAATTAGGAAGTATGCACACTATCCATTTAGACTTGTGGTAAGACGGTCATTATTGATCATTCTATTTACCTTTTTAATGTTTGTGGGTACCTTTGCAACCTATAAGCTATTATTATTGTTTTTATCACCTGCATCAAAGTCACAATCTCTGATTATCATTGGCATTTGTGCCCTTGTTGGAGCAGGAATTTATGTATTTTTGAGTTATCGGACTAAGCTTGTTTATCTGCTTTTTGGACAACGTGCAGAAAAGATAAAACAAAAATTACGTTTACCATTTTAAGCGGGAAACAGGTCCCCAGATAATGGAGACCTGTTTATTTTTTAGGCTGTTTTCTAAAAGATTGTTGTTTTTGATCGAGTTTTGAATTGATAGCATTGAAAATGAAGTAGATTGGAGCGGAAGGTGCTTGACTCCTGCGGGAGCAGCGGGACAGGTGAGACCCCGCAGGCGCTTTAGCGCCGAGGAGGCTCACCGCCCGCCCCGCGGTTTGCTGCGCACCTGGAGCGGAA
>CAURFY010000118.1:0-7282 GCA_963524115.1 uncultured Bacillus sp. | reverse complement strand
ACTACGTTCCTTCCCACTTCTGCTTGAACAGCGAGAAGAAACCGATTGAGATATATATGTTTGTTGATCCTCTTTGTCCAGAATGCTGGGCACTTGAGCCTATAACGAAAAAACTGCAAATAGAGTATGGAAGATATTTCTCTATCAAGCATGTTTTAAGTGGTCGGCTAGCTTCCTTAAATTTAGGAAAAAAGAGTAAATACGAAAATATTGCTGATCTTTGGGAAAAAACAGCCAGTCGTTTCGGAATGTCTTGTGATGGGAGTTTATGGCTAGAAAATCCGATATCATCCCCTTATTTAACTTCTATTGCCATAAAGGCGGCCGAACTGCAGGGGCGGAAATTCGGTAATCGTTTTTTACGGAAAGTCCAAGAAGTTTTATTTTTAGAAAAGCAAAATGTTTCCGATTTTGATGTTCTGATTGAATGTGCTCGAAGTGTTGGACTAGATGTAGAAGAGTTTATTAATGATATTAATTCCGACATTGCCTCAAAGGCATTCCAATGTGATTTAAAGATTACGGCTGAAATGGAGGTCCATGAAATCCCCACACTCGTGTTCTTTAACCAAAACATTGAAGAAGAAGGCATCAAAATATCTGGATATTATCCTTACGAAATCTATGTTCAAATACTCGAGGAGATGCTTCAACATACGCCAGTCCCTGCGAACCCTCCGACTATTGAAAGTTTTTTAAGATATTTCAAATTGGTTGCAACAAAGGAAATTGCGGTTGTATATAATATGACGATTAGTGAAGTTAATCGGGAAATGAAGAAACTGCAATTAAAACAAAAAGCAGAAAAGTTTCCAGCTAAATATGGAACCTTTTGGAGATCGATTGAAGAATAATCAAAAGAAAGACAGCTGGACTATTTTCCCTTTTGGTTATACTCCACAAAAAAGGAAAAAACCTTACAGTCTTGGGCTGCAAGGTTTTTTCTGTTATTTTACGAACAAAGGGGATGGGAGAAATTTTTTCACGGTCAAACAAAGGGGTATATGTTTGCTTGTGATCAACTTCATGTTAAAAATATATCATGAAACATACACTCCCTCAATAGCTGCAAGACTCATTTCACAGGATTGTCAAAAACTAAGAATTAATCTGTCACAGTCGCATATGATCAAAGAAAAGCGGAAGGAACCTTGCATCTCAATTTAATCATCATTAAATATGGGGGTTGGGCTAAATTGAGGAAGTTGGTTATCTCACTCTTGGTTTTATTTATCACTTTTGCGTTCGGATATAATCTACTTGGTCTTATGGGACTAGTCCCACTTTTGTTAAGTTCTCTTCTTTTGTTTCTAGCGTTATTCCTTTTCCTCGCATACATTAATGACCGAAAAAAGTTTAGAGGGTTTTAATTCTTTGTTGATTTTCTAACTGAGATATAACAAAAAAGGATGAGCCCAAATTGAGCTCATCTCTTATTTATTACCTTTTTAACAATAAATTCTCCATCTCGTTCAACTTTTCTTCAAATACTTTACACGCTTCAGCAATCGGCGTTTTACTGGTCATATCAACACCGGCCTTTTTCAATACCTCAATCGGATAATCTGAGCTACCTGACTTTAGAAAATCAAGATAACGAGTGACAGTTGGTTCGCCCTCTTCTAGAATTTGTTTACTCAATGCAGTTGCGGCACTAAAACCAGTTGCATATTGATAAACATAATAGTTGTAATAAAAATGTGGAATCCGTGCCCACTCTAAACCAATCTCTTCATCAATAGCAATATTTTCTTCGCCATAATATTTTTTATTTAATAGATAATATTCCTTCGTTAATAGATCCGGTGTTAGCGGCTCATTGTTCTGAGCCTTTTGATGAATCAAATGCTCGAATTCTGCAAACATGGTTTGACGGAAAACAGTTCCTCTAAATCCCTCCAAATAATGATTGAGAAGATATAGCCGTTTTTGCTCATCCTCGGTGGTTTTAATTAGATACTCATTCAACAAGGCTTCATTACAGGTTGAAGCAACCTCCGCCACAAAAATAGAATAGCTACCATACGGATAAGGTTGAGTTTTCCTTGTGTAATAGCTATGAACAGAATGACCAAATTCATGAACAAGCGTAAACAGATTATTCACATTATCCTGCCAGTTCATTAGAATATACGGATTTGTCCCGAATGCACCCGAGGAATAAGCGCCACTACGCTTCCCTTTATTCTCATGGACATCGACCCAACGATTCTCAAATCCTTCTTTCAATACATTCAAATATTCCTCACCTAATGGTGCCAACCCTTTTAATATCAGGTCCTTAGCTTCATTATAGCTAATTTCCATTTTCACATTTTTCACAAGAGGTGTATACAAATCATACATATGCAGCTCGTCTAATCCCAAAGCTTCCTTTCGAAGCTTGATATAGCGATGTAATAATGGTAAATATTCATGAATCGTCTCAACCAGATTCTCATACACTGATTCTGGAATATTATTAGCAGAAAGCGCTGCATGTCGAGCAGATTCATACTTGTGCACTCTTGCGTTAAAATTATCCTTTTTCACAGTACCGCTGAGTGTACTAGCAAAGGTATTTTGGAAATCGCCATATGTCTTGTACACGGCTTTAAAGGCATCCTGACGAACACGACGATCCTCGCTTTCAAGGAAACGACTGTACCGTCCATGGGTAACTTCTACCTCTTCGCCATTTTCGTCCTTGATACTTGGGAATTCGATGTCCGCATTATTTAACACACCAAAGGTTGTACTAGAAGAGTCTAATACCTCCCCTGCTTCTGCTAACAGTGCTTCTTGATCGGCTGAAAGTATATGCGGACGCTGTAGATTGATTTCCTCTAAAGCATGTTCATAAAGCATTAACTCGGGTTTTTCCTCTAAAAAGCCTTTCACCGTCTTTTCATCAATTGATAAAATTTCCGGAACAATATAGGCTAGTGCACTACCCGCTTGAGAATAGAGATTTTTCATACGGTCATCTAAACCCTGATAAAAGGAATTTGTCGTATCTTGATCATAACGCATGTGAGAATAGGCATATAATTTGCCTAAGCGTTGTAATAATTGATCTTGTAACGATAACGCTTTATATAATATCTCAGCACTTTCATGGAGTTTCCCAGCATATTCCTTAACTCCTGGAATAAGAGCCCGAGCCTCCTGAAACTCCTTTTCCCACTCCTCGTCAGATGCGAAAATATCATCCAACTTCCAAGTATCATCAACCGCAATTTCATTTCGTGCTGGTAGTTTCGTTACCTTCGTTTCCTGTTCCATCCTTCAACCTCCATTCAAATGTCATAAACCGTTTGAATCCTCTTGTCTTTATTCTATTTCCTTTGGTCAATTCCTTCCAAGCAATCAAAATTACTCCTGTTTATTGTATGTTTTCTATTTAAATCATAATCATTTACAGGTGAAATCGAAAAAATGTTTACTTTTTATAGAAAGAAAACTCAAGTTCCTCCTGCTCCACTAAGTTAGTAGCTATTTTCATCTCGTTTTTCACCTTAAATGTTGTGTCATTCATCCTCGCCAAATACCCACAGTTAACTAGCAAATGCAAATATTCTAAAACTGCAGTTGAAGCACTTCCCATCCCCAGCGGTAGATTTCTAAGGGAAATTTGCTTCTTCCACACTCTTTTTTTGAAAGCTTGATAAATGGAATGATAAGAAATCGTATCACCTATAGAACGTCCTTTTAGTCCGTCAAGATAAAGATATCCCTGCCACACTACAGGAGGCGTTCTAATAAAGGTACTGTGAGAAACGGGAAGTCCGATTTCTGGAGGTAAAAGCGAGATATGAAGGTGGTTAGAATAAAGTTCCCTGAGAAATGGATCGCGAAAGCTTTGAGGATTTTGCGAGTAATATAGTTTGAAGTTCTTGATTTCCTTTTGCCAAGTATCATAAGAAGGTGAGGAAAGTATTTGAGGCGTTAGGAATTGATCGAGGTCCACATCATCTAGTGTGGGCATCCATATTGAAGCTAAAGCATTTCGAACGCTAACGGGGATGATTTGTTTTAAAAAGATAAATTGGTTTGCATTTGGGCAATAATATCGCATGATTGATCGACCATCTGCTGTAGCAGAAGCTAAATATTGAAAATCTGAAAGTGAGACAATCTCAGAACTCTTACGCGAGAATAAGTTCCCACCAAGAACCCAGAGTGGAGAATAATGATTCTGCAAATAGGCTTTTGTCCTTTTCATAAATTGGTCCTCTGGGATGACCGAACACTGATACTCAAGTGCAAATCTTTTCTGCTGATATATAAATCTTATATCTGGTCTTTGTTGGATCCTCTCATCATAAACCTCAAGCTCTGGTTCAAGACCCTCTCCCTTTAACCAATGGTAAAGTCTCTGTTTGCCATCAAGATGGTAATCTGATTCATTCTCGTATCGCACACAACAAGTGCTATCCCGATAGTGGGCAAAATGCGAGATTTTCTTAATCCCAATTTTCAAAATAACCTTTTCCTTACAAGTCGGACAAAAAAAATATCCCTTTTCTCTTAATGTGTGTAGTCCCTGCTGAAACTTAAAATCAGCCAAACAAATCAAGCTACCGTTCTCATCTAAAGCGGTCAGCAATTTGACCAACCTCCTTTCATAACTACCAATTTCGACAAAATTTTAATATTCCCTTTTGGAGAATTTCCGAAAAAATTTTTTAAAGTAATGGCGAAAGAAGTCTAGAAGTTGATTCAAGCAATTTTAAGCCAAAATTTCTATTAATAAATACGGCATAATCGATCTGCTCAGATTCCTCAATATCTTTTAAATAATCATCAACGAGCTTATTAATACTATTTGTATGAAATAAGAACGCATTCACCTCAAAATTTAGATGAAAGCTCCTCATATCCATATTAGAAGTTCCAATCGAAGCCAGTTCGTGGTCGACAATGACAATTTTGCTATGCATAAACCCTTTTGTATATTCGAATATTTTCACTCCCGCTTCTAATAGTTCTGGAAAATAGGACCGAGAGGCATGGAAAACTAGTCGTTTATCTGGCTTTTTGGGCATCAAAATGCGGACATCAATCCCACTCAAAGCCGCAATTTTTAACGCCGAAAAGATATCTTCATCCGGGATAAAATAAGGTGTTGATATCCAAACCGATTTCTTTGCGGAAGTAATCATTGAAAAATAGATATTTTTAATGACACTCAATTCATTATCTGGTCCACCCGCGATTAATTGAACTCCACCATAGTTATTTTCCTGAAGCCTTGGGGAAAGATATTCCGAAGTTAAAAAGCTTCGGTTTGTCATATGATACCAATCCTGCAAAAAAATCAATTGTAGGGTCCTTACCGCTTCTCCTCTAACCATCAGATGGGTGTCGCGCCAAAAGCCAAAATATTGATCACGCCCCAGGTATTCGTCACCTATATTTAGCCCACCAACAAACCCCACAGTCCCATCTATCACAATTATTTTTCGATGATTCCGAAAATTAAACTTACTATTTAGAAAGGGTAATCTTACTGGTCCAAAAGCAATCATCTCAACTCCTGCAGCACTCAATTGTTTAATAAAGGACTTTGAGAGTTTCCAAGAACCCACTGCGTCGTAAAGAAAGCGTACTTTAACCCCCTGTTTAGCTTTTTCGATTAATAAGTCCTTAAGCTGGTTTCCAATTAGGTCATCGCGAACGATATAGTATTCAAGGTGAATATGATGGGTAGCTTCCTTCAACGACTCAATCATCCGTTCGAAGGTTTCTCCTCCATTTGTTAAAACTTCAGTATCAGTCGAAAAGGAAATAGGGCTATTTCCTAATTTTTGGGCTAATGAAAAAAGCTTTTGGTGGTGATCGCCCATAAGCCGGATTTTTCTTTCACTTACTGGATCAATCTCCCTTTCAACCTTTAAATATGCCTGCTTATCCTGAAAATATTTTTTCCTGAACATTTTTTCCTTATGATAATTTCGGCCAAAAAACAAGTAAAAAATAAAACCAACTAAAGGAAAGCTCCCTAGGACAACTAGCCACGTTAAAGTCTGTGCCGGATGGCGATTCTCTAAAAAGATAACAAATCCGATAAAAAAAACTGAAAGTGTAATAATCACACTAAAATATTGAACAACTACTCCCTGAAAATGCTTATGTAATAATAACCAAAGGCTTGTCAAAATTATGATAAAAAATGCGACTCTCACAGTGTTCTTCATTTATATCACCTGCCAGATTTCCAATACTCCCATTAATAAAAACCAAACTCTTTCTTATTATAAAAAAAAAACCGATTCCAATACTGAAATCGGCTGCTTAATTAAGAGAAGTGTTCTCTTAATTTTTGAAAAACATTTTCATCAATGATAAGTCGGCCGTATTCCTGTACCCGATGAATAGTCAATGCAGATTCATACGCAAATTCAAGGAGGATACTTAACTTGTCATCAATATCTTCTTCTTCAAATTGATCTTCAGGAAATTCGACAAATAAATAATATTTATCTTCAAAAGAATAGAGCTTTGTTGGTAAGTCATCAATTCCAGGGCTTTTCGAAAGAGAAATGACATCCTCAAAATCAGCAAATGTGAGTAAAAACTCCAGATTTCCTTCGTAGGTGTCATCTTCCACATCTACATCGCCTTTGGGATTAAAATGTTGGTCTAGCAACTCCTCGATTCGTTCGTCAACTGGAATGTCTTTTAGCTTTTCGCCTGAAACAGGTAATTCCAGCTTCTGCCCGTCTTTGGAAAGTTGAGCTCTAGTCACCAACACTTCCAAGCCTTTGTCCAATGCCTGGACCTGAATCCATAAAGGACCCTCTACACTAAACTCCTCTTCTTGATGAACTTCATCCATCATTTCCCAAAAGAGTTCTTCGCTCCGCTCCCGGTTATACCAAATTTCTTCACGGTCAAAGCCTCTTTCTTCTATATCAACATAAGAAATATAAAATTTTACGGTATTCTCATTAATTCGCTCTATTTCCATCATTACGTCTCTCCCTTCTGTTAAAGGAATGAAGGGAATGAATACCCCCATATAACGATTATGCACCCTTCCCTCCCTTTTTAAAAAAGGCTGATTACAAATCGTTTTACATATGAATTAACTTTTCACCTTGTACTTATATTTTATGATAAAAAATAAGATTAGGGAAATAAAAACTATAGTTTTTCAAAAAACCATTATTAGCCTATAGCACCATATATATTGTTTATATATTAACAAAAAACACCGTCAATCACAATTTTGAAATCCATATTGTATTATTGAAAAAAAAAAGTAACTATCATTAATAAGCTAAACAATACAAGAGTA
>CAURFY010000117.1:0-7351 GCA_963524115.1 uncultured Bacillus sp. | reverse complement strand
GTCATATATCGCTGAACTGGATCAAACAACCACCTTGACTTCATTAGGTTGGATTTTTCGCCATTCATCATACTTCTCACCTATCGACAAACCGCTATGTAAAACAGCCACCAAATCCCCAAATCTCCCTTTAAACCTATGCACCATTTGGGGTGTTAAAGCTATCTCAGGAACAAGGACAATTGCTTCCTTGCCTTTTTCAATCACTTCTTGAATAGATTGAAGATAGATTTCCGTTTTTCCACTTCCAGTCACTCCATATAAAAGAAAAACGTCATGACGATCATTTTTTATTGATGAAAGAACAGGTGTAATGGCTTGGACCTGTTGATATGTTAAGGGCAAAGGATTTGTTTTAGGAAACTCTCTTTCGGCATAAGGATCGCGATAGACTTCCTTTTCTTGTTGAATAAGAATCCCTTTTTCGACCAAACCTTTTATAGTTCCAGCGTTTACACCTAAATTGGTTTGAAGTTGTCGTAATTCGATTGGTCCTGGATGATCGATAAAATAGGCTAGGACCTCCTGTTGCTTTTTTGCTCTTGTTAGTCCTTCTTTTTCTTGGCGCAATTTTTCTGTTGGTAATCCTGGGTAAACATGCATTAAGCGCTTCTTTTTCATCCGCTCTTTTACTTCGTATAAAACTTCAACCGTTCCTTTGGCTACTTCCTTTTTAACGGCAGAAATGACACCAGCTTTTAGTGCGTCTTTCCAGGATAATACTTTACCATTAGCTAAAAAGGGTTGTAGCTCATAAGCTAAATCCTCTACTCTAGTTTCTAAAGTTAGCATAATATTCTTTTCATATTGAGCTTTCAAAGCCGCAGGAATCATCGCTTGATAAGCTGCAATTTTCGTGCATAACACTTCTTCCGTTAACCAATCTCCAATATTTAGCATTTCACCATTAAGGACTGGTGTTAAATCCATCGGTTCAATGATTTCTCTTAATTTTTCAAATGAGGAGGATTCCTTTAGTTCTATCACAAACCCTTGAATATTGCGGCTTCCAAACGGCACGATAACTCGCATTCCTGGCTCAATCAATCCCAACCATTGTTCTGGGATAAGGTAATCAAAGCTTCTATCTGTTTGTTTTGCGGGTACATCCACAATCACACTGGCAATGTTCATTTTTCATCATCCACTAATAGGAGCGAAATTTGTTCTAATAAGTTCTGAGCAACCCTCTGTTTGCTCATCATAGGTAATTCTATTTTTGTCCCATCTTTTTTAAAAATCGTTACGATATTCGTTTCCGAACCAAAACCGGCACCCTCTGCTTTTACATTGTTGGCTACGATCATATCAGCGTTCTTTTTCTGCAATTTACCAGTTGCATATTCTTCAACATGTTCAGTCTCCGCAGCAAAACCAATTAAGATTTGGTGAGCCTTTTTTTGTCCGAGTTCAAATAAAATATCCTTCGTTCTTTCTAATTCAAGCATTGATTCACCAGGTTTTTTCTTCATTTTATTATCATAGGTGATCTTAGGTCGATAATCCGCAACAGCTGCCGTTTTTATGACGATTTCGGCATTTTCAAACTGATCCATTACTGCCTGATACATTTCTTCCGCACTTTCCACCCGCACAAGTGTAACTCCATTTGGAGCTTGAAGGTTTACCGGTCCGGAGACTAATACCACGTTGGCGCCTTCCTTAGCTGCTTCCTCAGCAATTGCATAACCCATTTTTCCAGTTGAATGATTGGTAATAAATCGGACAGGGTCAATTTTTTCCCTAGTAGGTCCCGCCGTTACGACGATGTTTCTACCTACAAGCTTAATATTTTTATTTTTAAAAAAATCAACCATGATTTCGATTATTTTTTCTGGCTCTTCCAATCTTCCTTTACCGATATATCCGCAAGCTAAATAGCCTTCACTCGGTTCTATAAACCGATAACCAAATTGGTCTAAAGTAGAGATATTTTTTTTCACTGCAGGGTGATCATACATATGAACATTCATCGCGGGGGCAATCCAAACTTGCGCAGTCGTAGCGAGTAAAGTTGTCGTAATCATATTATCTGCGATACCATTTGCCAGTTTTCCGATTGTATTTGCCGTTGCTGGTGCCAACAGAACAAGATCAGCCCAATCTGCCAAATTAATATGAGCAATTACCTTAGAATTTTTCTCATCAAATGTATCCGTATAGACATCATTTTTTGATAATGCCTGAAAGGTCAATGGTGTTACAAACTTTGCAGCCGAATCACTGAGGATTACTTTTACCGTTGCCCCTGTTTGAGTCAACTTGCTGGTTAGCGCAGCTGCTTTATAGACGGCAATCCCCCCTGTTACACAAAGTAATATCTTTTTCCCGTTCAACATATATGTCCCCCCACCTATACAATTTCTTTCTTCTATTATGCAAGAATACTAATTAATTTTCATCTTTAAACGACAATCTATAAAATAAAATAACAACCTAAGAAGGTTGTTATTTTATTTAGCATTATTTAGTAAAGGAATCATCCTGATCAGGTGCCTTTGTAAAATGAAGTTTACCTGCGTAAATTTCCTCTAATGATTTACCCACGTTTTTATGGGAAACATATTTAGCCAACTTCAGAGTACCATTTTCTTGAAGATTTCTAGCTCTTTTTGCTGCCACAGATACTAAAGAGTATTTTGAATCGATAATCGTTAATAATGAGTCAATAGATGGATATAACATGTTTAATCAACCTCCAGCATTTTTTTATAGCGATGTTCTAAGCGTTGTCTTCGGCAGTGCTCCGCGATGACAATCGCCTTTATTTTGTCGCAGGCATGGTCCACTTGATCATTTTCAACCACATAATCATACAGGGACATTAATTCGATTTCTTCCTTTGCCACACTCATGCGATTGTTTATGATGTCTTCTGTTTCAGTTCCCCTTGTCGTAATCCGATTTTTTAATTCAGAGAGGCTCGGCGGAGCTAGAAAAATAAACAAACCTTCAGGGAATTTCTCCCGGACCTGTTGAGCACCTTGAACCTCAATTTCAAGGAAAACATCTTTTCCCTTTTCCAAAGTTTCTTTCACATAATCAACAGGAGTTCCATAATAATTACCAACAAATTCAGCATATTCCAATAGCTTGCCTTTGCTGATTAGATCTTCAAATTCTTGTCTCGTTTTAAAGAAATAATCAACACCATCAATTTCTCCCTCACGTGGTGTTCTGGTTGTCATCGAAATCGAATATTCAAAAGCTGTATCATGATGTGAAAATATCGTTTTTCGAACGGTCCCTTTTCCAACTCCGGACGGTCCGGAAAGTACGATTAATAAGCCTTTATCCTGCATCCTGCGAATCCTACCCTTCTTCTATTATATCCTCACGGTCATTCAATCTATGTGCCACGGTCTCAGGTTGAACAGCTGATAATATCACATGGTCACTGTCCATGATCAGCACAGCACGTGTCCGTCTCCCATAAGTTGCATCAATCAAAGATCCTTGTTCACGAGCATCTTGGATAATTCGTTTAATCGGTGCAGATTCAGGACTTACAATAGAAATAATTCGGTTTGCCGACACAATATTACCAAAACCGATATTGATTAACTTTATTGACATGAAGATCCCCCAATTATTAATATACTTTTTTCCCCGTTCCCGCTCTCCTTAAACCTTCTACTCGATATTCTGCACTTGTTCTTTTATTTTTTCAAGCAAGCTTTTCATTTCTACCACTTCGCTGGCGATTGCTGAATCGTTCGCTTTTGAACCAATTGTATTTATTTCTCGATTCATTTCTTGAACAAGGAAATCTAACTTTCTGCCAACCGGTTCAGTTAGCAATAATATTTTGTTAAACTGCCCAATATGACTCTCTAGTCTAGTCAATTCCTCATTAATATCGGCTTTGTCGGCAAACAGTGCCACTTCTGTTAAAATTCTAGTTTCATCGACTTGTCCCGATAAAAATTCTACCATCCGCTTTGTTAGTTTATCCTTAAACTGGGCTACAACTAGTGGCGCAAGTTCTTTTAGTTTGTTTGCTCGATTGTGTAATTGAGCTAAATTTTGTGAAATATCTTGTTCAAGTACCTGGCCTTCTGTCATTCTCATTTGTTTCAGCTGAATGCCAGCATCTTCTATTGCTTCAAGGACAAGTCCTTCAAGCTCAGTGTTTTCTCCATCCTCTTCTTCGATGCTAAGAAGTTCTTCTCTGGCAATTAGTTCTTGAAGAGAGATTTGCTCGGGTAAATTATATTTTTGTTTAATAGATAATATGTGTTGGTAATATTCATCAAGAAGGTTCCAGTCAATATGTACCTTACGATTTACAACGGCTTCACCGGACAATGTCACATATACTTCTACTCTACCTCTAAGAATATGTTCATTTAGCTTTTTTTTCAATTTATCTTCTATTTTTAAAAGCTGTCTTGGCATCCGAATATAAAATTCACAAAAACGATGATTAACCGTCTTCACCTCTACGGTGACGGAAAGACGATCGGATTCTTTCTTGCTACGTCCAAAACCGGTCATGCTTACGACCATTATTACACATCCAATCTTTGAAGAGAATCAAAAAAAATGGGTGATTTTAATAAATCAAAAGATAAATAAAGAAAAGGTAATAGAGCTCTTCTCTATTACCTTTTGGATTATATCATATTTTATTTTGTTTTTCTTGCGAAAAATGAACCTGCTAGTAAAAAAGTTGGAATTGAAGATAATGCGGTAATCAGAATCCAATCTCTTGGAATGATCGGAATGGTATGGAAAATGGGTTGTAAGCCTGGGTAATAAATGACAATCAACATTAAAACCAAAGATGAAATGACCGCAAAAACTAAATACTTGTTCCCTAACGGATTCCTAGAAAACACAGACCGTTCACTTCGACAATCAAAAACATGGATAAGCTGTGCCATGACTAAAGTGGCGAAGGCGACAGTCTGGGCATACGGGAGATTATCCGGTTGACGATAAGTAATGATAAAAGAAAGCAACGTAACCAATCCTATTAGGAAGCCTCTTGATATAACCTTCCAGCCTAGGCCTCTTGCAAAAACCCCCTCTCTTGGACTGCGGGGTTTTCGCTTCATCACATTTTCCTCTGGCTGGTCCAAACCAAGTGCCATTGCTGGCAGACCATCTGTTACGAGATTTACCCATAAAATTTGGATTGGTACAAGTGGCAATGGTAAACCCATTAGCATCGCTAACAGCATCACCTTAATTTCACCTACATTTGACGCCAACAAATATCTTATGAACTTACGGATATTTTCATAAATATTTCGCCCTTCTTTTATGGCCGCTTTTATGGTTGCAAAATTATCATCAAGAAGAACTAAAGCGGAAGCTTCCTTAGCTACATCTGTTCCAGTAATCCCCATCGCTATCCCAATATCGGCTGCTTTGATGGCAGGGGCATCATTTACACCATCACCGGTCATCGCAACAATATGTCCTTTATTTTGTAAAGCTTTGACGATTTTTAATTTGTGTGCTGGCGATACCCTTGCAAAAACCGATACATCATCAACCACATCTTCAAGGGTCTCCACTGACATTTCAGCCAAAGCTTTTCCGTCAATAACTCTACTTTTTCCTGAAGTAATCCCTAATTGCTTTGCAATCGCTTTAGCGGTATTGACGTGATCTCCAGTAATCATCACCGTTCTGATCCCTGCTTCACGACACTCCTTAACAGCTTGTTTTACTTCTGGTCGTGGTGGATCAATCATTCCTTGGAGGCCAATGAAGATTAAATCGCGTTCAGCCTCTGTTTCGTGTAATATGACTGTATTTTCCGGTATGGGTTTAAATCCAATTGCAATTGTTCTAAGTGCCATTGAAGCAAGATCATTAATCGAGTTTTGCACCGTCATTTTTGCATCATTGGTTAAGTACTGCGTTTTGTGATCCCATAATATTGATTCGCATAATCCAAGTAAAACGTCTGGGGCACCCTTCGTTACAATAAACTTTTTCCCTTGTTGATCTTGTACAACAACACTCATCATTTTCCGAGCTGAGTCGAATGGAAATTCATTGATGATTTCAAACTGGTTTAACAATGCCTTACTCTCATATCCGGCTTTCATTGCTGATACGAGCAGCGCCCCTTCCGTTGGATCTCCATCGATGATGTAGTCATCATTTTTTATTGAAATTCCGGCGTGATTACAAAGCATTCCAAACATTAACAACTGTTGTAGAGCTTTATCCTTTTGTGGACTGCAAACTCGTTCTTGCTGATAAAATTTCCCCTTCGGCTCATAGCCTACACCATCAACGGTCCACACTTGTCCGCCACTCCATAAATGAGTAACGGTCATTTTGTTTTGCGTCATCGTTCCAGTTTTATCAGAACAAATGACCGAGGCACAGCCTAATGTTTCCACTGCAGGGAGTTTACGAACAATAGCATTTTTTTTGATCATTCGCTGTACCCCTAAGGAAAGCGCTACGGTAACAATAGCCGGCAATCCTTCTGGAATGGCCGCTACCGCCAAAGATACCCCAGCAAGGAACATCGTATAAAGATCATGGCCATTCCAAACACCGACGGCTACTACTAATACAGTTAGTAAAAGGGCAGCGATGATTAATATTTTTCCAAGCTGTTCCAACCGACGCTGCAATGGTGTATCCAAAGTGACTGCTGATTGTAAAAGGTCGGCAATTTGTCCCATTGCTGTTTTCATCCCGATACCACAGACGATTCCGACACCACTACCACGAGTGACCATCGTTCCCATAAAGGCCATGTTTTCTAAATCACCTATTCCAACCGAATCAAAGGCGATTGGCTCAGTACTTTTTTGAACAGGCAGAGATTCCCCAGTTAAAGCTGATTCTTCAATTTCGAGACTTTTTGATTCTATCAATCTCACATCTGCACCAATTCGGTCGCCACTGACGAATTTCAATACATCCCCAGGAACTACTTCTCTTGATGGGAGTTTGACCCATTCCCCGTCCCTTAAGACGGTTACCTGTGGTGCCGATAGTTCCTTGAGTGCCTGCATGGACTTTTCCGCTCTGCTTTCTTGATAAAAGCCTAGGAATCCATTAACAATTACGATAGCAATAATGGCAATTGCATCGATGTATTCACCTAACATTCCCGATACCAAAGTCGCTGCTAGAAGAACAAGTACCATAAAGTCTTTAAATTGACTTAAGAATAGGAGGATGGCTGATTGCTTTTCCCCTTCTTCGAGTTCATTATATCCGTACTGTTTTCTCCGCATTTTCACATCTTCTTCGGTTAATCCTAATGAAAGGTCGGTGTTTAATGATTCTTCTACTTCATTTCTACTCATCTCATGGAACTTCATCCGGCCATCTCACTTCCTCCTTCTTTTTACACAAGCTATCCTCATCT
>CAURFY010000116.1:0-7367 GCA_963524115.1 uncultured Bacillus sp. | reverse complement strand
GGAGCGGAAATCAACCACTTCTCTAATAGCAACAATGTTTACGAAAACAGCCTTTTATTTTGAATAAATTTATCAAATTCCTTTTAAACTATAAGAGCTTGTAGAAATCCCTCGAATTTTCTTTTTGGGAGTGTTATGATGAAAGAGGTACGTACATCTTCAGGCTTTGAAGGGAGAAAACAAATATGTCTAATAATGTTGCAGCAATGATTGACCATACCCTATTGAAAGCAGATGCCAAAAAGGAACAAATAGATCTTTTATGTAAGGAAGCAAAGGAATATAGGTTTGCTTCTGTATGTGTGAATCCAACCTGGGTGAGTTATGCAAGTGAACAACTGCAAGATAGCTTCGTTAAAGTGTGCACCGTGATTGGTTTCCCACTTGGGGCATCGACAACAGAAACAAAAGCATTTGAAACTAAAAATGCAATTGAGAATGGTGCAAGGGAAGTAGACATGGTTATAAATATTAGTGCGTTAAAAGATGGTAATGACGCCTTAGTAGAGAGTGATATTCGTGCAGTAGTGGATGCGGCTAAAGGCAAAGCTTTAACAAAAGTCATCATCGAAACAAGCCTACTTACAGATGATGAAAAGGTTCGTGCCTGTCAAATTGCCGTTAAAGCAGGGACTGATTTTGTCAAAACCTCAACTGGTTTTTCAACTGGAGGAGCGACTGTTGAAGATATTGCCTTAATGAGAAAAACGGTAGGCCCTGAAATTGGGGTAAAGGCTTCAGGTGGAGTTAGAAATACGAGCGATGCCCAGAGCATGATTGCTGCTGGTGCAACTAGAATTGGCGCAAGCTCAGGAGTAGCAATTGTAAACGGCTTAACAAGTGATGCAGAATATTAAAATAGAAAAGGCTGACTTCGCATATTGTCAGCCTTTTTATATTTTTTTTCCATGGACATATAGGATCCATTTCCCGAAATGTTCAGCAAATGGAAGAATGAGCAAAGAGGACATCACGTTAAAAATCAAACTGGAATGGGCGAGCTGAACATCTGGACTACTGGCAGCAATTGACGAGGTAGAAGCAAGCCAGCCAATTAACGGAAAAAAAATTGTTACACCGGCCACGTTTAACCATATATGGGCATAGGCACATAATTTAGATTCATGTCCTGCCCCAACAGCGGCTATAAGTGCGGTTACACATGTCCCTATGTTGGAACCAAGCATAATCGCGATTCCACTATCAAGATTGAGGATTCCACCAGATAAAAATCCCATAGTTATACCAGTCATTGCAGTACTTGATTGTATTAACGCAGTAAAAATAGTCCCGAAAATAACACTTAAAAAATGACTCTGGTTAAGGAACAACAAGGTTTTTTCTACAAATGGCATGTCTGTAAGTGGATGCGATAAAAATTCAAACCCTCTAATTGCAATAAAAACCGCAGACATTCCGAATAAAATAGAACCAGTGCTTTTGACCTTCTTACCATTAAAAAGCATTAAAGTTGCCCCTATAATTGCCATTGGGATAAGAAATTGGTTGAAATCAAATGTTATGATTTCAGTCGTAAAGGTTGTTCCAATATTTGTTCCTAATATAATCCCAATTGATTTTGGAAAGGTGAGCATCCCTGCGGAAATTAAGCCAATGGTAATGACCATTACAGCTGCACTACTGTGAAGAGTTGCCGTTACCAAAACACTTGTAATTAGTGCCTTAAATGGGTTGCTGGTGACCTGTTCGAGAAGTTTTTTTAATTTGTCACCCGATAGTTGAAATAATCCGGCTCTTAAAACGGTCATTCCCATAATAAAGGCTCCGATTAGAATCAAAAAAAGTAAAATGTATAACATGTCCTTCACTCCCTAACTTTATATATGAATGAGGATTGAAATTTAGACATTCTATAGATGAGAGTAATCGTGATAAATATTGATTTATCAACATATTAATTATAGTTGAATTATGGAAGAATATAGTCGAAATATAAAAATTTTTGCCGATACATAGTAACAATGCCAAATTCAGTTGACCTTATATCATCGTTATATTATAATTGTCAAAGTACATGGAACTCCATGTCCTCGATGTTAGTGTGTTGTGTTCGGAGGGAGGGAAAGAGAATGTCTAAAACCGTCGTTCGTAAAAACGAATCGCTTGAAGATGCTCTTCGTCGCTTCAAACGTACTGTATCTAAATCAGGTACTATACAAGAAGCTAGAAAGCGCGAATTCTACGAAAAGCCTAGTGTAAAGCGTAAAAAGAAGTCTGAAGCTGCAAGAAAACGTAAGTTCTAAGAGAGGGTGTAATTCATGAGTCTTCTCGAGCGTTTAAATAATGATATGAAACAAGCGATGAAAAACAAGGAAAAAGACAAACTCTCTGTCATTCGGATGATAAAAGCCTCATTGCAAAATGAAGCGATTAAGCTTGGAAATAAAGAGCTATCCGAAGAAGAAGAGCTAACAATCCTTTCTCGCGAAATGAAACAACGCAAGGACTCCCTCCATGAATTTGAAAAGGCAGGTCGTGAAGATCTGGTTGAAAAATTGCTTACAGAATTGACATTTGTCGAGTTGTACATGCCGAAACAACTTTCTGAAGATGAGTTGGCTGAAATTGTTAAACAAACAATTTCAGAAATAGGTGCAACATCAAAAGCTGAGATGGGAAAAGTAATGTCTGCGATTATGCCGCAGGTTAAGGGAAAAGCAGACGGAACACTCGTAAATAAACTTGTTCTACAACACCTTTCATAATAACAACATCAATGGCCGCAGAGTATACTCTGCGGCTTTTCACCTTTATCCACGCCCCAAAATCTTTTTTCAATATCTGAAACTTTTTTTACTTCAAGAGCGTATATATCATGAGAACTATAACTAAGGAAGGAGGGCAGAAAAATGCGGAAAATCCTTGCCTTTTTAACAATATTATTCATTCTTAGCATCCTGATTATTTTTGGAGGTGAAACACAGCTTTTTGGTGGAACTTTTGTGGATAGTCTAGTTAAATTTCTCACCCACCCCGTTGTGATTACAATTCTGTTGGCGATTGCCAGTTTAGGTTTTGTAATGGAATTGTTTTCTCCGGGATTTGGCTTTCCAGGAATAGTTGGGCTTACTGCACTAGTATTGTTTTTTTATGGACATTTGGTTGCTGGGTTTGCTGGTTTTGAAACGATTATGTTATTTGTCCTGGGAATTGGTCTTATTTTATTGGAATTGTTTGTACCAGGCGGAATCATAGGAGTTTTAGGAACCTTATCGATTATTACTAGCTTACTTTTGGCATCTGATAACATGATTAATATGGGGATTTCCATCCTCATTGCCATCGGGTTATCAATAATTGCCTGCATTTTAATGGTAAAGGTGTATGGGAAGAAAATGAGATTATTTAACAAAATCATTTTGACTGACTCTACTAATACAGAAAACGGCTATGTTTCCAATTTAAACAGAACGGATTTACTTGGTAAGAAAGGAATCACTTTCACTGCATTGCGCCCATCAGGAACCATTTTAATAGGTGATGACAGGATTGATGTGGTTAGTGAAGGAGATTTTATTGTAAAAGGCAAGACAGTAAAAGTAGTAAAGGTGGAAGGGTCTCGAATCGTTGTTAGGGAATTTATTAGTACTTCAAAGGAGGAGCTTAAGTTATGAATGCTGGAGTTGCATTATTAATTATCGCCATAGTCCTTGGGATTATTGTAATTGCGGTTTTATTTACTTTTGTCCCAGTTATGCTGTGGGTATCTGCACTTGCGGCAGGTGTTAAAGTTAGTATTTTCACCTTGGTTGGGATGAGACTACGGAGGGTTACACCGAGCAGGGTAATTAATCCGCTCATAAAGGCTCATAAAGCCGGGATCAATGTTACAACAAATCAGTTAGAAAGCCATTATTTAGCAGGTGGAAATGTCGATCGTGTAGTAAATGCTTTGATTGCAGCACATCGGGCAAATATTGAATTGCCGTTTGAGCGCTGCGCAGCTATCGATCTTGCCGGTCGTGATGTACTCGATGCTGTACAAATGAGTGTTAATCCTAAAGTAATTGAGACGCCATTTATCGCGGGTGTAGCAATGAATGGGATTGAAGTAAAGGCAAAGGCAAGAATTACCGTCCGCGCTAATATTGAGCGTCTAGTTGGTGGTGCTGGTGAAGAAACTGTAGTGGCTCGGGTTGGTGAGGGGATTGTCTCGACCATCGGTTCAAGTGAAAGTCATAAAAAGGTTCTTGAAAATCCGGACTTGATTTCACAAACAGTACTTTCCAAGGGCTTGGATGCAGGGACCGCTTTTGAAATCCTATCGATTGATATTGCGGATGTTGATATCGGTAAAAATATCGGGGCGGAATTACAAACTGAGCAGGCTGAGGCAGATAAAAAAATTGCTCAAGCTAAAGCTGAGGAACGTAGGGCGATGGCCGTTGCCTTAGAACAAGAAATGAAAGCGAAAGTCCAAGAAATGCGGGCGAAAGTGGTTGAATCAGAAGCAACAGTACCATTAGCATTGGCAGAAGCATTACGAGAAGGCAATATCGGTGTAATGGATTATATGAACTACCAAAACATTTCAGCGGACACGGACATGAGAGGTTCAATCGGTAAGATGTCAGGTGATCAAAAAACAAACGATAAATAGTAAAAATGAGTTGGGCATCTCTTGAAGGGGGAATCTCTGGTGAAAATTTTGTATGATAATCCTTTCATCCTGGTGATTCTGATTGGAATTATTTCATCCATCTATAAAAAGATGAAAGTGAACGAGACTGAAGATGGGAAGAAACGAAGTCCTTTATCACAACGCATTCCGACTACATTTGAAAATCCAGTATGGAAAAACATAAGGGTAAGGGAACACAACGACCAGAAAAAACAGGCAAAACAACAAATAACTCGAAAAAAATCAACTACCCTTTATGATGATAGTGACCATCAGGTTAACCAAGCAACAACAGAAACGTCAATGCTTGCTGAGGCGACCAGAATGGCTCCAAAGGAAAATACCGTTAATTTACAAGCAACGCCAAATTCACCAACAGAAAAGCAAGTTCAAATTAACCAAACCACTTTAATAGATGGCCTAATTTGGTCAGAGGTTCTAGGACCTCCTCGTGCCAAAAAACCTTATCGTCCGATAAACCATAGGTGAAACAATAGCATTAGCCTAAAAAAATGTGCTAGAACCCCCATTCATTTCATAAATATGAGATGAAAGGGGGTTCTTTTTTTATGGCGAAAAAATGGGGCCAGCTTGTTCGCAACTGGATAACGAAAAAAATGGATCTTCCCTCTGATGTCATGATGGATTTGCCTAGGATTACGATGGTTGGACAAATTCATATATATGTTGAGAACCACCGTGGATTACTTACTTTTTCAGATAAAGAACTTCGTTTGCTGTTAAAACAGGGCCAGCTTTTAGTAAAAGGGAAAGCGTTTGTAATAAAAATGATTATGCCGGAAGAAATTCTACTTGAAGGAAAAATAGATCAAGTAATTTATATAAATGATTGATTCAGGTGGAGAGCAATGAAGAACCAATGGATCGAGTTTTATTCCGGTATAGTATCAGTAAAAATAACCGGTAAAGGAATTGAAAGATTCATTAATAAATTGATGAGAAGTGGTATTTCGGTCTGGAATGTGAAAAGGCATGGAGCAGAAACCGTTATCTTGTTTATGAAACTAAACGATGTAAAAAAACTACGGCTGGCTGCTAGAAATAGTGGCTGTTCGATTTCCTTTCAGGAAAGAATTGGTTTTCCATTTTTATTTAAACAACTTTTGAGAAATAGTGGTATTTTTGTAGGGGCGTTCTTATTTCTTATCATTGTTCTGTTTTTATCCAACATGGTTTGGCGCGTTGAAATAAGTGGGGCTAACCCAGCTACAGAATATAAGATTAATAAACAATTGGACAAGATGGGGATCAAGACGGGAAAGTTGCAGTTTTTCATCGATGATGTTGAGACGATTCAAAGGGAATTAACCAACAATATCCAAGTGCTAACTTGGGTCGGGGTGGAATTAAAAGGGACAACTTTCCACTTGCAGGTTGTAGAAAAAAAGGAGCCTAAACAACCAGAAGTGGTTGGACCGCAAAATTTAGTCGCAAAAAAGGAAGCAGTGATTACCAAAATATTTGTTGAAAAAGGAAAACAGGTGGTTAGTCGTCATGACCATGTCTTACCGGGGCAACTGCTTGTATCTGGAGAATATGGAAAAGAAGGGGAGACAAAGCTAGTTTCTGCCAAAGGCGAGATTTTAGGTGAAACGTGGTTCAAGTCAAGTGTGGAACTTCCGCTAAAAAGTACTTTTCAAGTATTTAATGGCAACGAAAAAATAAAGTACTATATAAAGGTTGGAAATTTATCCATCCCTATTTGGGGCTACGGCAAGCCCAATTTTTCCGAATATGAAACAGATTTAACGGAGCGCCGCATACGCTTTCTTAAATGGGATTTACCGATTTCATTTATTAACTCGACCTTAAGGGAAAGGGAACAAGTAACAAGAATTTATTCAAATGAGGAGGCAGTCAACATGGCAAAGGAAATTGCCAGAAAGGATATAAAAAGTAAACTAACTGAAGATGCTACTATAAAAGGTGAAAATGTTTTACACCAAGCTATTGAGAATGGTAAAGTTACCTTATCAATACATTTCCAAATTATAGAGGATATTGCAGAAAGTCAACCCATAATTCAAGGAGACGAAGAATGACAGAAGAGCGAAAAACAGTAGACGTCAGATTAAATAATCAAAATGAAGCGATTACGTTATTTGGTAATTCAGATGCTAACTTGAAAATAATTGAACAAGAACTTCAGGTATCAATCATTACTAGGGGGGAAAGTTTAACTATTTCTGGCCCCACCGAGCAGTTGGAACTTGCAGCAAAAGTAATTAATAAATTAATTGAAGTCATTAAAAAGGGAATTACCATTGGCCAAAGAGACGTAAGTTATGCCGTGGGAATGGTAATGAAAGGCACTCTTGATTATTTTGGTGAATTATACGAAGAAGAAATCACCAAAAATGCCAAAGGAAAATCGATTAGAGTAAAGACATTTGGCCAGCGTCACTATGTTAATTCGATAAAAGAAAACGATTTAGTTTTTGGGATTGGTCCTGCAGGTACAGGAAAAACTTACCTAGCAGTAGTTATGGCTGTTAATGCATTGAAAAATGGACATGTAAAAAGGATTATTTTAACACGTCCTGCAGTTGAGGCTGGGGAGAGTCTGGGTTTTCTTCCTGGAGACTTAAAGGAAAAAGTTGACCCTTATTTACGCCCACTATATGATGCCCTTCACGATGTTTTAGGTATGGAGCACACAATACGCATGATAGAACGAGGAACGATTGAAATAGCTCCTCTAGCG
>CAURFY010000115.1:0-7434 GCA_963524115.1 uncultured Bacillus sp. | reverse complement strand
CATACACACTGTACACTCTTGTGATAGCAAGAACTCCGATATTTTCACCGTACGTTGTCTTAGGTGGACCACCGATAAGAGCAGAAATCATGGTGGCCATACCGTCTCCTAAAATAGAGCGATGTAACCCTGGATTTTTAATATAATCGCGTCCTACTACTTTACTTAGAACAAGCTGGTGCCCAATATGTTCTGATAAAGTTACAACGGCTACTGGAACCATGAGAAGAATAATGTCTAAGGTGAAATGCACTTTATAATCAACAAAAGGGATGATAAAATCTGGCATTTCAAACCAGTGTGCTTGTTGTACTTGTGTGAAATCAACCACTCCAACCGCTAATGCGTAGAGGTACCCGACAACAATTCCAGCTAGAATCGGGATGAGACTTAACATGCCCCGCATGTAAATCGAGCAGATAATGGTTGCTGCTAAG
This sequence comes from uncultured Bacillus sp., assembly GCA_963524115.1. Classification (GTDB taxonomy): domain Bacteria; phylum Bacillota; class Bacilli; order Bacillales; family Cytobacillaceae; genus Bacillus_BU. The sequence continues at coordinate 6,997 of CAURFY010000115.1, read as the reverse complement.
GTTACAAGTGCAATTGAAAAGTGCAATAAGCTATATTTTCCATCGGGATTATTCATTGCCATCCCGACAGCTGTTCCTGATAACGCTAACCCAATTACGACGATGACTGGGCCGACAACAATTGGAGGCAGTAAATTCATAATCCAACGGTAGCCTGCTTTTTTAATAATAAGAGCAACTATACCATATACTAAACCGGCCATAAAAGTTCCGACCATCGCAGCACCTGGACCCCCAGCTGCTTTGGCGGCAATGACAGGTGCGATAAACGCAAACGATGAACCAAGATAGGCAGGTACCTGCCATTTTGTAATGATGAGGAAGGCAAGAGTTCCAAGACCACTTGAGATAAGAGCAATTGCTGGACTTAATCCGACTAAATAAGGAACAAGGATGGTAGCCCCGAACATCGCAAATAAATGTTGGAGACTTAATGTTAACCATTTCCCAGGTGTTGGTACGTCTTTGATGTCTAATATTGGTTTACTCATATTCTCTCTCCTTTAAATAATAACCCTCTTTTGCCTAAGGCAAAAGAGGGAAAGAAGCTTGGCGAAACAAATTTTTTTGTTGTGCCCTCTCCCCTTTTGCCAGCCTCACTGGACTGCATTAAAAGGGTTATTTATTTTTCATAAATACTTACTTGATCAGCGTCATCTACTTCGATTAATTCCACAACAATTTTTTCAGAGCTTGAAGTCGGGATATTTTTCCCAACATAATCGGCCCTTATTGGTAATTCTCTATGCCCTCGGTCAACCAAGACAGCAAGCTGAACAGCTGCTGGTCGTCCTATATCAAAGATAGCATCAATGGCAGCACGAACTGTTCTGCCTGTAAATAAAACATCATCCACTAAAATGATTACTTTGTTATTAATGTCGACCGGGATGTTATTCCCTTTAACAATTGGTTGTTCATCTAAAGTTATTTTGGTCAAATCATCGCGATATAATGTAATATCGATTTCACCAACTGGTGCTTTCGTTCCTTCGATTTGTTCAATTCTTTCACTTAGTCGGTTGGCCAAGTAAATTCCCCTTGTACGAATTCCGACCAAAACACAGTCTTTTATTCCTTTGTTTCTTTCGATAAGTTCATGTGCAATTCTTGTTAAGGCTCTGCGTATCGCTTGTTCATCCAAGACAACAGCTTTCTGGGACATGTGGAATCCCCCTTTTTTCAAATAGGAGCTATAGACATCAAAAAACCCTCTCACCGATTGTGTGAGAGGGTGTACGAACACATTGAGCTAACCTGTTGGAGTAAATCTCGTTTACATCCATCAGATTCCGTTTCCTTCTCAGCCTCTCGGGACTGTATTAAAGGTGTTATTTGACTATAATTATCTTATGCTAGGAGTCGAAATTTGTCAACGATTATTTCTAAGTTGTTCCAAAACCGTTTCAAACTCAGCCGGAAGTGGTGCTTCAAACTCCAAATACTCATTTGTTCGGGGATGTTTAAAACCTAAAATTCCCGCATGTAAGGCTTGACCGCCAATGTCCAACGTCTTTTTAGGGCCATATTTAGGATCGCCAGCTAATGGATATCCGATATACTTCATGTGAACCCGAATTTGGTGAGTTCTCCCAGTTTCAAGCTGGCATTCAATGAAGGTAAAATCACCAAGTCGTTCGATTACATGGAAATGAGTAACTGCATGCTTACCATTATCAACAACCGTCATACTCTGACGATCTCTTGGATCTCTACCGAGTGGCGCATCAACCGTTCCATATTCATGAGGGATATTCCCATGGACAATGGCTTGATATTTTCGAACAACCGTTTTATGCACCAATTGGTTGACTAAGCTTTCATGAGCAACATCATTCTTTGCTACCATCAAAAGCCCTGAAGTATCTTTATCAATTCGATGAACAATCCCAGGGCGAAGGACTCCATTGATCCCTGATAAATCCTTGCAATGTGCCATTAAGCCATTGACTAGAGTTCCACTCAGATGACCAGGCGCAGGATGGACAACCATTCCACTAGGTTTATTTACCACTAATACATCTTTGTCTTCATAATAAATTTCAAGATTTAATTCCTCTGGTTCAACATCTAAATCTTCAGGTTCTGGAATCGTTACGGTTAATTCATCTTGTACGTGACATTTATAATTTGTTTTTACTTTCTCTCCATTTACAAGGACATGGCCATCCTTAATCCATGACTGAACTTGAGTTCTCGACCATTCTTGATTTAGCGTTGATATTACTTTGTCAATTCGTTCAGATTTTTCTTCTTCAAGAATTGTGTGTGTTATTCTTTCCATTCAATTTCTCCTTTGATCCTCTTTCTTCGTATAACATATGAATCATTAACAAGCCGACACCGATAACTAACGATGAATCAGCAATGTTAAATACAGGAAAATCATATCCAAAAATGTAAGTATTAATAAAATCTACTACTTCTTTACGGAAGACTCGGTCAATAAAATTCCCGATGGCTCCACCAAGCATTAATCCAAGTGATACTCCTAATAACCATTTCCCTTTGGCTATGGACTGAATATAGTAAATAATTCCGATTATTACTATGACAGTAATGACGTAAAAAAACCACATTTGCCCTTGTAAAATACCCCATGCTGCCCCGCGATTTCGGTGTGAGGTGATATACAGAAAGTTGTCAATAACCTTTATACTTTCACCAATTTCAAGATTTTTTTTAACAAGCCATTTTGTTAGCTGATCAAGAATAATAACAAATAACGCTATTATGTAATAAAACACAAAGGCAACCTCCAAATCTTCACATAGATACCTTTGCATTTTAGCATAATCCTGCCAAAAACGATAATATATTTCTAAATCCTCGAATTATAAGTAGATTGGCTTACGAAAAAAGTGATTGATTTCTTCCATATCATTCATTGTTTTAATGGTTGGGATAGCCTCAAGAACTTCGAGTGGAATAAGTTCCCCCGATAGTTCACACCTTCCATAATGACCCGTAATTATTTTTGTTAAAGCTAATTCAATGTCTTGAATTTCCTCTTTTATGATTGTTTGAATGGCTAGGGGACGGGGACCTGCATTTTTATTCATTCTGTCCAACAATTCCCTTTTTGTTTTACGGAGTTCGGAATAGAGCTTATCATAGGTGGCTTCCAAATCTACACCTCCGTTATCTTGTTGCTTTTATTATCACCACCTTGCTCATTCAAACCCGTTAAAACAATTGACAAATGGAACAACAAATAGAGAATGTGGAAAAATAAGAAAGAGGCTATCTCCTTCTTCAGAGATAGCCTCTTTCTTATTTATTTATTGAGCATAATTTTCTTTCACTACTTCAGCACAGCGTGGGCAAAGGGTTGGATGTTCAGAATCTTGACCTACGTCGGTTGTAACGGTCCAACAACGATCGCAAATCTCACCTTCAGCCTTGGAAACAACAATCGCTGCATGCTCTAACTTAATGGCATTTTCAGGAGCTTGCTCAAAAGTGCCTGCGACTTCAAATCCTGACACGATAAAGAGCTGAGTTAAATTTTCTTCAATCGTATCAAGTAAGGTTCTAGTTGATTCATTAACATAAAGAGTAATCTTCGCTGTTAAAGATTTACCGATCACCTTTTCATTACGTGCTTCTTCTAGTGCTTTTAATACATCATCACGAAGCTTCATGAACAATGACCATTTATCTTCAAGTTCATTTGCATTCGGAAGCTCGACGTATTCTGGTAGATCTGTCAACTGTACACTTTCTTCTTTTTCAGATGGAATATAAGCCCAAACCTCGTCAGCAGTATGCGAAAGGATTGGCGCTACAAGTTTTACTAGTGTCAGTAAACTTTCATGTAAAACCGTTTGAATCGAGCGGCGTTCAAGATTGTTACTCGCTTCAATGTATAAAACGTCTTTAGCAAAATCCAAATAAAACGAACTTAAATCTAACGTACAGAAATTATTAACTGCATGGTAAATGGTTGCAAACTCATAATTTTCGTATGAATGACGCACTGTCTTGATGACTTTGTTTAATTTAACCAACATAAATTGGTCAACTTCTCGAAGTTTTTCGTAAGGAACGGCATCTGTTTCTGGATTAAAGTCAGCAAGGTTTCCAAGTAGGAAACGGAAAGTATTCCGAATTTTACGATATACTTCAGCAACCTGCTTCAAAATGGCATCCGAAACACGAACATCCGCTTGGTAATCAACAGAAGCAACCCATAAACGAAGAATATCTGCCCCCAATTGGTCCATTACCTTGGCTGGGATAACCACATTTCCAATTGATTTACTCATTTTGCGACCTTCTCCATCAAGGGCAAAACCATGACTTAGAACACCTTTATATGGTGCTTTTCCAGTCACAGCAACACCTGTTGATAGAGACGAGTTAAACCAACCGCGATATTGGTCTGATCCTTCTAAATAAAGATCAGCCGGGCGCTGCAAGTCTTCACGCTCTTCTAATACAGCCTGATGGGAAGACCCGGAATCGAACCATACATCCATAATATCGGTTTCTTTTGTAAATTCCCCATTTGGACTTCCCGGATGTGTAAACCCTTCAGGAAGGAGATCCTTCGCTTCACGCTCAAACCAAATATTTGAACCATTTTCCCGAAAAAGTGCCGAAATATGATTAATGGTCTCATCAGTAATAATCGGTTCGCCATTTTCAGCATAAAATACTGGAATTGGTACTCCCCATGCACGTTGACGGGAAATACACCAATCCCCACGATCACGAACCATATTAAACAGACGAGTTTCACCCCACTCAGGAACCCATTTTGTTTCCTTAACCGCTTCTAATAGTTCAGAGCGGAAGTCTTTAATCGATGCAAACCACTGTGCTGTTGCACGGAAAATAACTGGTTTTTTCGTTCTCCAGTCATGTGGATAAGAGTGCGTAATAAAGGAAAGCTTTAACAATGCGCCGGCTTCTTCAAGCTTTTCAGTAATTGGCTTATTGGCTTTTTCATAAAATAAACCTTCGAATCCTGGTGCCTCATGAGTCATATGGCCTTTATCATCTACCGGATTAAGGACATCTAGTCCGTATTTTTGCCCAACCAGGAAGTCATCTTCCCCATGTCCAGGAGCAGTGTGTACACAGCCCGTTCCTGCATCTGTAGTTACGTGTTCACCAAGCATAACCAAGGATTCACGACCGTATAACGGATGAAGGGCAATAATATTTTCCAACTCATTCCCTTTTACCTTTTTCACTACAGTTGGGCTTTCCCAACCAATTTCGGTTGTAACAGCTTCTAATAATGCCTCAGCAACTAAATATTTATGACTTGCTACTTCAACTACCACATAAGTTAGATCAGGGTGAACGGAGATTCCAAGGTTAGCAGGAATCGTCCAAGGTGTAGTGGTCCAAATAATAATTTTCGTATCAGAGTCTAAAACACCTTTTCCATCTTTAACATTAAAAGCAACATAAATTGATGCGGAACGTTTATCTTGGTATTCAATTTCTGCTTCAGCTAGGGCCGATTCACTTGATGGAGACCAATAAACCGGTTTTAAGCCTTTATAAATATAGCCCTTTTTGGCCATCTCGCCAAAAACCTTAATTTGTTGTGCTTCATATTCCGGTTTTAAGGTAATATAAGGATTTTCCCAGTCACCCCGAACACCAAGTCGTTTAAATTGGCTCCGTTGATTATTGATTTGTTCGTAAGCATATTTTTCACAAAGCTTACGGAATTCAGCAACCGTCATTTCCTTTCGTTTTACCCCTTTATTCGTTAGCGCCTGTTCAATCGGTAAACCATGCGTATCCCATCCTGGTACATAAGGAGCATTAAATCCACTCATTGATTTATAACGAACGATAAAATCCTTAAGAACTTTATTTAAAGCATGACCCATGTGAATATCACCGTTGGCATATGGAGGGCCATCATGTAATACAAACATTGGACGATCTTTTGTTCTATCTTGAACTTTCTTATAAATGTCCATTTCTTCCCATTTGGTTTGAATATCAGGCTCCCGTTTTGGGAGATTGCCTCTCATTGGAAATTCGGTTTTCGGCATTAATAATGTATCCTTATAATCCATTTCTTTTCCTCCTATGGAATGTTTTTTCGGAATTCCTTTGACTAGTAAAAGGACAACAAAAAAAACCTTCTCATCCCTAAAAGGGACGAGAAGGTTTCCCGCGGTACCACCCTAATTGATAGTAGCTAAAAAGCAACTATCCTCTAAGCATTCGTAACGTGAACACACGCCAATGTTTAATAGCCCTCTTGCAAATGGCTTTCAACTTGGAACTCAAGGGTGATCTTTCGTATCTTCTGCTTTCCCAGGCTTCCACCATCCCCGGTTCGCTTTAAAAGCAATTGAAAAAACGTACTGTCCCTATCATCGTCAATCATTATTGATTAATCTAGACTCAGCGCTATGATGGCGCATTTAGTTCTTCATTTTAAGTCATTATATGCGAATGGCAAAGCAACGTCAAGCTAGTTATTCTTTTTCTGCGGCTTGTAACTCGCTTGCATCCAATTCATACTCAAGCAAGTGATCCCAATCGTCATTGTTTAATAAATCAAGTTGTGCTTCAATCAACATTTTGAATCGAGTGCGGAAAACCTTCGATTGTTTCTTTAAATCTTCAATTTCCAAAGCAATTTTTCTCGCCTTTGAAAGCGATTCATTGACAATCCGATCGGCATTTTTTTCTGCTTCTTTAATAATCAATTTTGCTTCTCTATTGGCACTACGTTTTACTTCTTCACCAGCTTCTTGAGCAATAACAATCGACTTATTTAAAGTTTCCTCAATACTTGAGAAATGACCTAGTCTATCAGTTTGATCTCCTAGTTTCTCTTCGAGTTCCTTTTTTTCACGGATGAGCAATTCGTAATCCTTTATCACCTGATCTAGGAATTCGTTCACTTCATCTTCATCATATCCTCGAAATCCCTCGCTGAATTCTTTATTGTGTATATCTAACGGTGTTAACGGCATAACGCCACCTCCTAAATCAATACTCGTATGTATAAAAC
>CAURFY010000114.1:0-7475 GCA_963524115.1 uncultured Bacillus sp. | reverse complement strand
ATACTATGTGGATGTCCCATTCCTTTTGGATGTCCGTTATTTTGCATATTTATCACCAAACCTTACTAGTTATTGTGTCAACCACTATTGTCATGCAGTTTAACATTTTTTCTTTTACTCCTTTCATTATAGTGTGAGAAAAAGCATGTGACGGTGTTGTTTATTACAATATTGCTACAGAAATGAACCGATTTTGTGAACATAAATTTTTGACTATCCCATTTATGGGTAGAGAGCAAATTCTAGACGTTGGTAATGCTGAATGGGTAATTAGGAATAAATAATTTTAACAAAATTTGGTTATTTTTTTTTACCTAAAAAAGGAAAGGGATTTTAACTTATATTAAAAGGAATCCCTGAATAGCCAATTAGAGGTTTAAATGTTTGAGAATGTGGTTAAAGTTCTAATATGGAATATTTTTCAAAGGAGGGATTATCGAGTGGAAACGACATTCAATGAAATGGATTCCATATTTCAACGAACCAAGCAGGCGTTAGTAGAGTTTATGGAAATCATCACACCAATCATTAATGACGCAAACGATGATCACGAGCGTCTATATTGGCACCATATTTATGAAGAAGAAGATCATCGTTCAGATCGATTGGATCTCCTCTTACCAAAGCTTGCGCAACTCATTCATCATGAAATGAATATTTCAGAGCATCAGGCTGATTTTATTCACCTTTTGCAGGATATTAGTTTGGAAAAATTCGGGTTACATAATTTCTTGGAGCATTTAGATTTGTCACTTTTTCAGTTTAAAGGAACGGAATTCGAACCGAAAATCCAAGCATTAAGAAATTTCACATATGATGACTATCAACAAATGAAAGTCATCCTGGAAAGATTAAATCAGGAATTTAAAGGTGGCATTCAATTAAATACCTCGATTCCTACCGATGAAAAAGAGGGAACCGGATCCAATCTTAAAATTGAGGCTTACGCCCATGAACATTCACTGAGTCAGCATCAACCAAAAAGGACTGTAAGAAATGCTTTAACAGTTGGCAGTCTAAAACTTCATTAAAGGATTGTGATTATTATGGATAAAACGACACAATACCCCGATTCCCCTTTATCAAGAGAGGAATGGGCTGAGCTTGACCAAACTGTTTTTGAAAGCGTCAAAAAACAGTTAGTCGGCAGAAGATTTATTGATATTTATGGACCACTTGGCGAAGGGGTTCAATCGGTAACGAATGATATTTATGATTCACCTGAACAAGGAGCAATCAGTTTTCACGGTGAGGACTCCCAGCTTTCTATACCATCAAGAAGGGTTACCTTGACCATTCCGATGTTGTATAAGGATTTTATTTTATATTGGCGTGATATTCAGCAGGCAAAAACCTTAGGGAGCCCAATCGATTTTTCAGCTTCTGCCAATGCCGCACAGCAGAGTGCCTTGCTTGAGGATGACCTTATTTTTAACGGATCAAAAGAATTCCAACTTCAAGGAATAATGAATGTCAAGGGAAAACTAACGCATATTCGTAGCGATTGGATGGAATCTGGGAATGCCTTTAGTGATGTGGTTGAAGCTCGTAATAAATTGTTGAGGATGGGACATACTGGTCCATATGCACTAGTGTTGTCTCCGGAGTTATATGCGCTTGTACATCGGGTTCATCAGGGTACGCATGTATTGGAAATCGAGCATGTTCGTGAATTGATGACAGCAGGTGTGTATCAATCCCCTATGATAAAAAGTGGCACGGGGGTCGTAATAGATGCAGGGAAACAGAATCTTGATCTTGCAATTGCCAGCGATTATGACACGGTGTTTTTAGATCTCGATAACTTGAATTATCATTATCGGGTTTATGAGGCGATTGTTCCTCGGATCAAACGGCCAACAGCCATTTGTACGTTGGAGGATTTTGAAAAATAGATGGGTAAAAAAAACAGCAGGAATATTTCTCCTGCTGTACTTCTTTAGGCAATGGTAAATACATTTTCTTCGGAATAAATCAAAGAAGTGTCCACTTCTTTTTTTGCCGCCGGAAGTCCAATATCATCAATAATCATTCTAGCTTCTTCAAGGAAAATACAAGTTGAGGAACCACAGTTAAGCTCACATAACCGTTTTAAAAACTTTAATTTTTCTGCTGTTTTGGTTGTTTTATAATCTTGATTGTTAAGTTCATATATTTTCTTGTGCTTCGGTTCATGAAGTAAACCAAGTTCAGTGATATTAACAATTAATCGCTCTTGATCTTCTGTCACAAAACTGATTGAATAGATGGTTGACCCGATTAAATCAATATTGGTAATAACGGCATTTTGGTATTCTTCACCAGTGCGGAGGCGAAGTGTATTAGCTTCAATGACACCGCCGATTTTTCTTTCATTTGCAATCAGTTTATGGATATCTTTTAGGCCATTTATTTGATAAGTCATGTTGTAGACCTCCTAAGATGAGAATATATCTTTTTGATTGATAATGATTATCACTATTAATATAGATTTATTTTACAAGGCAGCAAGGAATCGGTCAATGGATTTTTAAGTGTCGATTTTGTTAACAATGATGTGAAAAGGGGGGGCAGACAGTGAAAAAATTAACAGTTGGATCCTTGAAAGTTAATACTATGAGGGATTCAATACCCATCCCCAGGCAACAAAATAAGCCCACAATCAAAGAAATAAACATAAAGCAAATCATGGAAATTGAGCAAAACCAATCTCGGTACAAGCTTGAAGTTAAAAAAGACCAATCTATTTTGGCCGCAGCCCTGGAGCAGGGAATCCCATTGGATTATAAATGTCAAAAAGGTACATGTGGTCGGTGTAAGGTGAAAATTATCAATGGAGCGGCATTCCTTCAACCGGCAAATCAACTCGAAGAAACCAAACTACAGCACTTACTCCTTCAAAAATTCCGCCTTGCCTGCCAAACAAAAGCAAAATAGAGTAATCGTTTAACGCGTTAAACTACTATTGGGTGCCTGACCCCCAGTGCGGTACTGCTTTACAGCGTTGCATTTGGGGTCTTAGTTTTTAGGAATTAGTAAAAGCTCTTTGTTTTTAATGTATTGGTAAATATTTGTTGCTAAACGAATATTGAATAGTTGTTGGCTGTCAGTTAGGTCCAATAAGAGAATATCTTCAATCCTTTTTAATCGATAGTTAAAGGTGTTTGTATGGATATGCAGGATATCTGCCGTTTTCTTCACGTTTTGATTTTGATCAAAATAAACAAACAGCGTCGATAATAATTCACCTTTCCGAGATTGTTCATAATCAATAAGAGGTCCCAATACTTCATGGATAAAATCAATCAATTCTTCTTGGGAATTTTGAAGAATAAATCTTTGAATGCCGAGATCAGTATAACAGAGGACATTTTCTTCAAAATGGTAGTCTTGGATAAACTTTATACACTTTGTCGCTTCTTTAAATGAGTGATGAACATAAAGTAATCCAGGCTTCACTCTACCAATTCCAATCGTCGCCCCAATTTGATATTTTAAATGAATCTCCTTTAGGTATCTTTTTGCTTGTTCTTTTAATTGAGCAAAAATGATTGTCGGAGATAACTTTGGATCAAATGAGAGTAGGAAAACAATTTGATTCTCGTTACGCACAGACATTCCTTGGGGATTTTTTTCGAAAAAAATTCCATTAGAAATATGGAGTAAATTCCTCATCATGTGATCCCCACTGAATTTTAGTTTGTCAGAATTCGCTAGATTAATAAGAAGAGCGATATAGTTTCGATTTGGATCAAGATTGAGGTTCTTTGCTTTTTGAATCAGTGTTTCATCCATTTGACCGGAAAAGAGTTTCGTAACCAATTCCCCCCGTAATCTTTGCTGCGTATCAAATACAGCCTGTTCTTTCACCAATTCAAGTGAAATAACTGTACAAGCATGTTCAAGTGCAGCGATATCCACTTCAGCCATCATTTTGTTCGAGAGGATCATTAACATTCCGAGTGATTTAGGCTTTGAACCAAGTGATAAAACAATCAATTGATAGGATTCTCCAGCTAATTCAATCTCAGTAACAGAGTGAGATTTTTCAAGTGTGAAAATAATTTGTTGGGCTTGTTGTTTAATAAAATCAACCATTTCATTTGAAAGAGAGGGATCATATGCAGAAGCAATCAGTTCACCTAAATCATCAAAAAGAAGCGTATGTTGACGGATTGTTTTATGAATATAAGTCAGGATAGATTGAAGCCCTTCTCCATTCAAAACAAGATTGGCTAAATTTCTGTGAATTTCAATAGATTGGGAAAGTTTAAGGACTGTTTGCTCTTTCTCACGGTAAAGGTTTGATTTTTCCAAAGCGATGGCTGCTTGGTGACAAATTGCTTCTAGTAAATTAATATCCTCTTGTTTAAAGGTTAAAGATTGTTGAAAAGAGTCTAAAGTAATGACACCAACACATTGACCCTTCGACATAATTGGTGAACACATGACTGAGGTAAAATGAAAGTTATGTGGAATCGATCTGTCTAATAAATCACGATTATGTGGTTTTAAGGTTGATAATAATTTTTTAATTTCTTCTTCATTAGGGTAGATAACACATTTTCTTGCAGCAAAGGCCTTTCCTGTCATAGACTCTCCAGTTTGCAGTCGAATTTGCCTAAAAATCTGCGGATAAAAAATCCCCTGTGCTGATTTGGCAATTAGACAATTTTTGTCCTTATTAAATAACCATAAAGACCCACCACCAGCAGCATCTACAACCGATATGGTTTCAATCATAATCGAATCAATGATTGTGTCGATATCAAATGATGAATTGATAACGTTTGAAACATGGATTAAAGACTGCATTTGTCGGCGAGTTAATGTTTCTTGACGCTCTTGAATCTGTTTCATCGATGATCACCCTTAATTTTATGGTATAAAAGCCCTAGAAATAATTTCCTTTGGTGTATTTTTGTGTAAAAGTAACAAATTTTTGGTGTTGATATTCAGGAGAATGAACATAGCAATCTATTTTTCAATTGTTATAATTATAAGAAAGTTTAGAAAATATTGAAAGGAGTTGTCGAAGAGGGTTTTAGTGGTGGTTTGACAAGTTTTTCGCAATTATTCCGTCAGCCAATTGTCATTTTGTTGCAAAGTAGAAAGTTATGTCGAAAAAAGTCAGAATATTAAGAAAAATAGAAGGGATTGAAGATAAATGAATTTTGATTTAACGAAAGAACAAGAGATGATCCGAAAGCTAATCCGTGATTTTGCAGAAGCAGAAGTTGCACCTGGTGCAGATGAAAGAGATCGTACTGGTGAATTCCCTAAGGAAATATTTGAAAAGCTAAGTGAACTTGGAATCATGGGGCTTCCTTTTTCTGAACAATATGGCGGTGGTGAAGCCGATACGACTAGCTTTGCAATCGTTGTTGAAGAATTGAGCCGTGTCTGTGGATCAACGGGTATTACATATTCCGCTCATATTTCTCTTGGAGGAGCTCCACTTAATTTGTTTGGGACTCATGAACAAAAAGAGAAATATTTAACACCGATTTGTACTGGAGAATCTTTTGGTGCATTTGGTTTAACTGAACCTAATGCTGGATCTGATGCTGGCGGAACTCAAACAACTGCAGTGCTTGAAGGTGATGAGTGGGTTATCAATGGTTCTAAATGCTTTATCACCAATGCAAGCTACGCAAAACATCTTGCGGTAACAGCTATAACGGACCGCTCAAAAGGAACAAATGGAATTAGTGCCTTTATCGTTCCTACAGACGCACCTGGATTTACTGTCATTAGTAATTATGAAAAATTGGGTCTTCATTCTTCCAATACAACTGAATTAATAATGGAAAATGTAAGGGTTCCTAAAGAAAATCTTCTTGGTAAAGAAGGTCATGGCTTTAAGCAATTTTTAGCTACTCTCGATGGTGGAAGAATTGGTATTGGAGCAATGGCTGTTGGTCTAGCTCAAGGTGCTTATGAAAAAGCATTGCAGTATGCACAAGAAAGAAAACAATTTGGTAAAAGCTTATCAACATTCCAAGCAATCCAATTTAAATTAGCTGACATGGCGATGAACATTGAATTAGCTCGTACTGCAGTTTACAAAGCGGCATGGTTAAAGGATCAAGGAAGATCATTTAAGAAGGAAGCAGCGATTGCTAAATTATTTGCTTCAGAAATTTGTATGCGAGTATGTGACCAAGCCGTTCAAATCCATGGTGGCTACGGTTATATGAAGGAATACCAAGTGGAACGTTTCTTCCGTGATGCAAAACTATTAGAAATCGGCGAAGGAACATCAGAAGTTCAAAGAATGGTCATTGCTCGGGAAATAGGTTGTTAATACGAAAAGCTTAAAGCGGCTTGCCCAGCCCCGACAAGCGCTGGAGGTCCAACTGATGAAGTCGTTCTTAAACTTCAACAGTTGGACAAAAGCGACTGGAGGGGTTAGCCGCTGGAGCTATACAAACCGAAAAACGGTAAAAAAAATCATAATAAGAGGTGGATTTCAAGTATGAGCGAGATCTTGCATGTTACGGTAGGGAAATTGCTAGAGAAATTGGCCAATGAACGACCAGATAATGAAGCGGTTGTCTATCCAGATCGAAACCTTCGATATACGTATAAACAGTTCGATGAACAGTGTAGAAAAGTAGCTAAAGGCTATATGAAACTTGGTCTTGATACAGGTGATAAAATGGCAATTTGGGCCACTAATTACCCAGAATGGCTAACAACACAATTCGCAACTGGAAAAATGGGAGCTGTTCTAGTTACCGTTAATACAAGCTATCAGTCAGCAGAACTAGAGTACTTATTAAAACAGTCAGATGCAACTACGATCGTGTTGATGGAAGATTATCGTGGAACATCATACGTAGATACATTATATGAGATTGTTCCTGAGTTAAGAACTTCTGTTCCAGGACAACTTAAATCTGAGAAACTACCTTACTTAAAGAATGTAATTGTGTTGGGAGACAACCGCTTCCCCGGAATGTTCCTCTGGTCCGATCTATTAGAAATGGCAGATTTGGTTAGTGATGAATTACTAGATGCAAGAATGGAATCACTAGACCCTGATGATGTCATTAATATGCAGTATACATCAGGCACAACAGGATTTCCAAAAGGCGTTATGCTCACTCACAATAATTTAGTTAATAATGCCGTAAATGTCGCAGCATGTATGAAGCTGACCTACCAAGATCGTATGTGTATTCCAGTCCCATTTTTCCATTGCTTTGGCTGTGTGCTCGGGACTCTCACTTGCGTTTCGGTAGGAGCTACGATGGTTCCTGTCCAAGAATTTAACGTTGTAGATGTACTGAATGCAGTACAAGCTGAAAAATGTACAGCATTACACGGCGTCCCTACGATGTTTATTGCGGAATTAAATCATCCGGATTTTGATAAATACGACCTATCCTCATTGCGGACAGGAATTATGGCTGGTTCAACATGTCCTGCAGAAGTGATGAAAGCAGTTACCGAAACGATGGGGGCAAGCGAAATTACGATCACATACGGTC
>CAURFY010000113.1:0-7555 GCA_963524115.1 uncultured Bacillus sp. | reverse complement strand
ATACACGATCAAATGTTATATCATCAATTAAGAAGCTTCCACCCTTAATTAAGCGTTCAGTTGGATTTGACATTCGTTTACCTCCTTTTAATTCCTCCGACTTTGTGTAGGGGATTTTTCTCTTTATTAAAGGGCACTTTTAAATTTGCCTGTTGATAGTAGCTCTAAGCCCTGCGCTTTCCGCATGTGGTCGGGGAGCATCCCCGTATTTGGACAGCGTTGGTGATTCCAAAGGCAATCGAGTCCGAATCAGCGGTCTATTCAGACAGCTTTTGTGATTGCCGAGACAATCGAGTCCGAATCAGCGGTCTATTCGAACAGTTTTTGTGATTCCCGAGACAATCGAGTCCGAATCAGCGGTCTATTCAGACAGCTCGGGCGGATTCGAAGGCAATCGAGTCCGAATCAGCGGTCTATTCAGACAGCTCGGGCGGATTCGAGGGCAATCGAGTCCGAATCAGCCGTCTATTCAGACAGCTTGGGCGGATTCGAAGGCATTCGAGTCCGAATCATTGGCTCCTAGGTAAAAATATTTAAATTTGTTCGAAAAACAACAATGTTTGTGAAATCACCTTTCCATGATGATCTTTCTAAAAAGATTGTTGTTTTTATAAAAGTTCAAAGATTCCAGCTGCACCCATTCCCCCGCCAATACACATCGTGACGATTCCAAACTGTTCATTTCGTCGTTTCATCTCGTGAATGAGGGATAGTGTAAGCTTCGCACCAGTACATCCTAGTGGGTGACCAAGAGCAATCGCTCCACCATTTACATTTACTTTTTCGTCATCAAGTCCTAGCTCGCGTATGATTTGCAAGGATTGTGAAGCAAATGCTTCGTTTAACTCAATTAACCCAATGTCTGATAACTCGAGGCCGGCAATTTTGAGTGCCTTTGGTATCGCCACAATCGGGCCAATGCCCATTACCTCTGGGGGAACACCCCCAACAGCAAATGATCTAAACTTTGCTAATGGTTTTAGACCCAAAGTTTCAGCCCTTTCACGATCCATGACCATAACCGCGGCAGCCCCATCACTTGTTTGTGAAGCATTTCCAGCAGTGACACTCCCTGTTACTGAGAATGCTGGTCGGAGTTTTGCCAACGCTTCCATATTCGTCCCCGCTCGAACCCCTTCATCTTGACTGAACAACAGATTTTTCTCGATTAGCTTATTGTCATTTCCGACAGAGCGAATAGTTACGTTAACTGGTACAATTTCATCAATAAATTTTCCATCTTGGATTGCTTTGGCAGCCCGTTGATGGCTGCGCACAGCAAAAGCATCCTGATCCTCACGCGAGATGCCATATTTTTTGGCAACTTCCTCTGCGGTATGCCCCATACTCATATAATATTCAGGTGCTGTTTCAGCCAGTTTTACATTTGGTCGAACAACGTGACCCATCATCGGAACCAAACTCATCGACTCTGCTCCACCAGCAATTATGATATCAGCGTGGCCTATCATTATTCTTTCAGCAGCATAAGCAATTGCTTGTAACCCGGATGAACAATAACGATTTATCGTGATTGCTGGGACCGAGTATGGTAAACCTGCTAAAGCCCCAATATTCCGAGCCATATTCATTCCTTGCTCTGCTTCAGGCATCGCACAACCAATAATTAAATCATCGATATCTCCAACATAATTTCCTGCCCGTCTCAATGTCTCTTTTACAACAATGGCTCCTAAATCGTCCGGACGGACTTGGGCAAGCGTACCCTTTTTTGCTTTTCCTACTGGGGTCCGCGCTCCAGCAACGATTACTGCCTCTCTCATCTGTTTCCCCCACTTTCTGAACTATGTCTATTCTAAAAAGATCATCTTTTTTCCAAAAAAATTTTTTTTGCTATTTTGATGAAATCTATGAATTTAACGATTTAGTTACGTAAGGGTTTCCCTTTCAAAAGCATATGTTGCATTCTTTGTTGCGACTTTGGTTCGGCAACAAGGCTTAAGAAGGCTTCTCTTTCTATATCCAATAAATATTGTTCATCTACTTCAGTACCATAAGGAAGTTTTCCGCCTGCAATCACATAAGCTAATTTTTTAGCAATTTTCAAGTCATGTTCAGAAATATATCCAGATAAAAACATTGATTGTGCAAAAAGAACCAGGAGGGCATAGCCTGATTCGCCTACAACTGGTATCTTTTTACGTAATGGTGGCTTGTAGCCTTTTCTGTCTAAATCAAGCACAGCTTGTTTAGCATCGTATAATAAATGGTCTCCATTTATACTGATCCCGTCTGATTCTGATAGAAAAAAGGATTCCCGAGCTTCCTCAGCGGAGGTTGACACTTTGGCCAACGCAATTTTTTCAAAAACGCTGTTTGCTACCTTTTGTAGATCTACCTCCACTCCAATGGGATAGCTATTGAGGTGCTTTAGATAAAGTTCTTTATTCCCACCACCACCAGGGATTAAACCAACACCCGTTTCTACAAGACCCATATAAGTTTCCATTGAGGCTTGAATCCGCGCAGCTGGTAAGCAGGCCTCTGTTCCTCCCCCAAGCGTCATATTAAATGGTGCAGCAACGACAGGCTTTGGACTGTATTTTATTTTCATCATCGCTTGTTGGAAGCTTCGAACGACAAAATCTAGCTCAAAAATATTGTCATCTTGGGCCTCCATCAGAATCATCGCCAGGTTTGCACCAACACAGAAGTTTTTCCCTTGGTTCCCCATTACCAGTCCTTTATAGTTCTTCTCTACTTCATCAATTGAAAAATTAATCATTTGGATAATATCTAGACCAATCGCATTGTTTGGAGAGTGGAATTCAAGTAGGGCAACACCATCACCAAGGTCAATAAGACTAGCACCACTATTCTTTTTGATGACATTGTTATCTTGTTTTTTAAGTTGTTTTAGGTTGATAACCTTGGGGTTTATTGGGTTTTCTCTGTATTCTCCGTTATGGTAATAGGTTACCTTTCCATCCTGATTTTGATAAAAAGAAGGATAACCCTTTGCGAGCATTTCTTTAATCCATATCGGAACAGTTAACCCTTCTATCTCCATTTTTGCAACTGCTTTTTCTACTCCAATAGCATCCCATATTTCAAATGGACCTTGTTCCCAGCCGAAACCCCACTTCATTGCTTGGTCAATCGCGAGGAGACTGTCGGCAATTTTCCCAGATAGCTCAGATGCGTAAACAAGGACTGGGCTAATAATGTTCCACAATAAGGTTCCGGCTCGGTCGTCTGTAAAAATGAGCCCTTTCAATTTAGCTTTGAGTCCCTTTTCTTGTTTAGCGGATTCTGTTGCAGCGGTCTTAAGTTTTTTTACTGGTCCATATTCTAATGTATGGGGATCTAGTTCAAGAATTTCCTTCCCCTTTTTAATAAAAAAGCCCTGACCGGTTTTACTACCAAGCCAGCCTCTTTGAAGCATACCCTCCATAAATGGTGGAATTTTAAACGCTTCTTTTTCTTTACCGTCGACTTGGTCATATACGTTGTTTGCTACATGTACAAATGTATCAAGACCAACGACATCAAGCGTTCTGAAAGTAGCGCTTTTCGGACGACCAATTAATGGTCCAGTAATCGAATCCACTTCGCCAATACTGTATCCACCTTTCAACATTTCCTGTACCGTTACCATTAAGCCATACGTGCCAATTCGGTTGGCGATAAAATTCGGTGTATCCTTTGCAATTACAACCCCTTTACCTAATACGTCTTCACCAAATTTTTTCATAAAGGAGAGTACTTCAGGGTTTGTATGCTTAGTAGGAATGATTTCAAGCAGCTTTAAATAACGAGGTGGATTAAAAAAGTGTGTCCCTAAAAAG
The DNA here is from genome assembly GCA_963524115.1 of uncultured Bacillus sp. GTDB lineage: Bacteria > Bacillota > Bacilli > Bacillales > Cytobacillaceae > Bacillus_BU. The sequence continues at coordinate 3,746 of CAURFY010000113.1, read as the reverse complement.
TGTGTTTGGAAATCGTTTGAGCGACCCTCTGCCATAGCTTCTATGGATATTCCTGATGTATTGGAGCTGACAATACTACCTGGTCTTCGATATTTCTCTATTTCTGAAAAAACCTGTCTTTTTATGGTTAGGTTTTCAACAACTACTTCAATAATCCAGTCTACTTCGCCAAGTCGCTCCATATCATCCTCAAAATTCCCAGCCTCAAGGAGGGAGAGATTTTTCTTCGAAGCTAGCGGTGCTGGTTTTTGTTTTAGTAATTTTTGTAGTGCATCTGTACTGAAACGATTTCTCACTTGTATGTCCTGAAGGGTTAGACCCCCAATTTGTTCTACTTCAGTTAATTCTTTCGGTACAATATCCAATAATAGAGTTGGAATTCCAATATTCGCAAGATGGGCAGCGATTCCCGATCCCATTACCCCTGAGCCTAAAACAGCAGCTTTGTTTATCCGTTGAATCAATGTGTTATCCTCCTCGAATTTTATTGAATGAATACTCATTCATTTTTTCATCAAAAAATTTTAAAGGATTTAATTTAGATATTTCCACTATAAAATATTTAGAAAATTTACGCAATGATTGAGATGTAAAAAGTTTAAATTTTTCGATAAATATAAAAGATACCTTTTGGACATTATATGATTGGGGGTGATCGATTATGGCCAAACGCAAGAAAAATCCTTCTAAAGCAGGTGTAAGCGCAGCTAGTGTTAAAGGTGATGCCGGACCTACGGTAGAATTAGACGGTGGCGGAAAAGTAAACAGCCAAAACAACCAGTTTAAAAAATAACTCAAGGGGTCTGACTCCCACCAATCATCAAAATTCAACCTACTACCCTACTCTAAATATAGTAGTCAATGAAGAGGTACGAATTTAGATGGTGGGGTCTTACCCCTCTAACCTTTTACTTCACTTTTTGAACATCCCCTTCAAAACAAAAGCCACATTGGCTGGGCGCTCAGCTAAACGGCGCATGAAATATCCATACCAGTCTATTCCATATGGGACATAGACTCGCATTTTAAAGCCCTCTTTCACTAGCTCTAACTGTCTTTCTGGTCGTATTCCATACAACATTTGAAACTCAAACTGATCATTTGAGATATTGTATTCATCAACAATTTGTTTTGTAAACTCAATAATCTTATCATCATGGGTTGCCACAGCTGTATAATTGCCATTTAATAAATGCATTTTAATAATTTTCTTAAAGTTTTCGTCAACATTCTTTTTTTCAGGGAATGCAACTTCTGCAGATTCCTTATAAGCCCCTTTTACCAAACGAAGATTTGGTGAAAGCTCATTTAAATCTTCGATATCGGATGCGGTACGGAATAAATAGGCCTGAATAACCGTCCCAACATGGTCATATTCGGATTTTAGTATTTTAAAAATATTGATTGTTTTCTCACAGCGATTAAAATCTTCCATATCAATGGTAACAAATACATTATTTCTTGACGCTGCTTCAAGGATTTGCCGCATATTTTTTAAAACCACTTCTTCAGAAATATCCAAACCCATTGAAGTCATTTTTAACGAAAGCTGTGAATTTATCTCCTCGCGCCCTATCGCCTCTATGGCCTCAATGGTTTTGTTAACCCTTTCACTAGCTTCCACTTCGTTGTCAATGAACTCTCCAAGATAGTCAATGGTTACCAATATACCTTTTTTATTTAGTTCCTTAATCACATTAACAGCGCGATCAATCGATTCACCTGCAACAAATCGAGATGCACCGAAATGGAGCCCATATTTTCTTGCTAGCTTTGTTAAAGATTTATTTTTTGATAAAAATAGGAAAAAATCTCTCATTAATCGTTCCATTACTTTTGCCCCCCGAAAAATTGTTCGGACAAATATGCATTTTCTATTTTTAGATTAATATGATTATATCAACATTTTATCACCTATATTAATCATTTAAAATCAGTATAACTAACAGATATCTTTAAAATTAAGGCGCTGTTAACAAGATCGTTTATCTTCGTGCCTTCCACTCCAATCAACATTGAGCTTTAACACAGCCAAAATTAAAAAAAGCCATTCCATGGAAAGGCTTTTCTTACTTTTTGCAATTTTGCGGACAGTTTTTACACCTTTTCGGATTTATTTCTAATTTGCAAGAGAAACAACATGTTTTTCTTTGCCGTATTTCTAGGTTAAGTTCAGTATTCGATATTGGCTTAACATAATATTTTGTTAATGGATTTTCATGATAGTCACCAAATAAGGCACCTGGGGCGTCATTCATGATGAATTCGAGATCATCCAGTGCCCTCACTCTAACCGTTATTTCTTCACTTTTAGTAAGCACTGATTCATAAAGCCAAAAAATATATACTGCTATATTTTCCCAAAGGATGAATTTCGATATTTTTGTCACCTTTACCAAGTAATTTATTAAAGGAAAGAAATGATCCCTAAACAATTCTGCTACTGACTCGCGCCGCCATTCCTCCCGATGCATCCTATTTGCCTCATTAAATGAAAGGTCCTTCAAATATAAATTGGGAAGCCATAAGCCATCACGTTTAGCTGACACAATTGATATATTTGGTATTGAAATATTTAACCGTTTATTCCAAGCTGTCATCGCAAAAAGATAAATCACCGCCAAATAGGCATAACGCTTAATAAAGATGGATGCTGACACTTTTTCATTTGGTGAACCAATTTCTTGTTTTATATTTTGCAAGTATTGAACTAATCTCTGATCATCCTTATATACTTCACTTAACTCAATTGAAAGATCCGATTCGGCTTTTCTATCGGTAAGCCTCATCCCCTTGAGGATATAAATTTCTTGTTCACTTAGTTTATTATCCATTGGACACAGCACTTTTCTTATTAATACATCTACCCTTGCCATATGGAATACAAAGGGGAGTCCCAAATAATGGGTCTGCAGTAACTTCACATTCCATGTCAAATACATTTTTTACTAAGCTACAATTAATAACATACTCTGGTTTTCCCTCAGCGTAAATTTTTCGATTTTTAATTGCAACGATATTATGCGCGTAACGGCAAGCTAAATTTAAGTCATGGAGAACCATGACAATCGTTCGATTTTCTTGCTCATTTAGTTCAAATAATAAATCTAAGATTTCAATTTGGTGTGCCATATCTAAATATGTAGTAGGCTCATCCAAAAGAAGAACATCAGTATCCTGGGCTAACGTCATGGCAATCCAAGCGCGTTGCCGTTGTCCACCAGATAGGGAATCTACCGTACGATCGCGTAGATGTTCAATCCCAGTTGCTTTAAGTGCTTGATTTACTTTTTTTTCATCATCTAATGACCACTGTTTTAACCATGATTGGTAAGGATAACGACCTTGCTTTACTAATTGTAAAACCGTTAACCCTTCTGGTGCAGTCGGAGATTGAGGAAGAATAGCCATTTTCTTTGCTACATCCTTCGTGGACAAGCTTGCAATTGCTGCGCCCTCGAGCAAAACTATACCTGATTTAGGTTTAAGCAATCTCGCCACTGAGCGAAGGAGCGTTGATTTACCACAGCCATTCCCTCCGATAAAAACAGTAATTTCACCCTTGGGGATTTCGAGATTAAGTTCATCGATAATGATGCTATCTCCATATGAAAGAGTTAGTTTTTCGGTTTCAATTGCATACATCATGTCACCATCTCCTTTGTCTTTTTAGCATCATTGTTTTTAACCACAAGTAAAAACTTACTAGGCGTTTTTTGTTTTATATAAAAGGTAAATAAAATATG